>WQXP01000001.1 GCA_009784765.1 Oscillospiraceae bacterium
AAATACTTCATTGGCTCTGTAGATATTCTCGATTACGTCCATTGCCAAGTTTTGCAACCTCGTAACAAACGTAAATCGAAACTGTTTAGGTGATTTTTGCGTAACCGTGATGATGTAAGTGCATAATTCTTTGGCTTTCATAATCACGGTTAGCTCTTTTTGCACGGACATAGAGTACCTCGAAAATAAGAACCGCACGCCGTTATCCATTCGCTACGCTCATGGACGGCTGAGCGAACCTTGAAATCTGCGATTATAAAAAATCGCGTCCGCCGCTACGCGGCAAGATTGGTCTTCTGCTAATTTATAAGTTTCTGCAATTTATCTATATTCTTCTAACCTCTGCCCGCCCCAACCTCCGTCTTCATCTCCCCAATCATACCACAAAACAGCGCGAATGTCAATACCATTGACATGAGTCTTTTTGCAAAGTTTTTCAAGTCCGCGCAACGCAAGCCCCAATCTCCTCCTTTGGAGGGGTGCGCCCGCAGGCGCGGGGTGGTTCTCATACCGCACAAAAATCCCCCCGCCCATCGTCAAGACAGGCGGGGGGAGTTTGTGTTTCATGAGTTCAGCAGACGTTTCTCAAAATCCATGAGCTGGTCGCGGAGTTGTTCGGGGATTTTGTCGCCGAACTTCGCGAAGAACTGTTTAACTGCGTTAATGTCTTCTTTCCAGTGGTTTTTCTCGAGGCGAAAAACCCGTTCGAGGGTTTCAGCGGTGAAGCCGTACTGCTCTTCAAGGCCCGAGATGTCTATATCCTCAAGTTTGGGCAGATAGCCCATGGGGGCTTCGATACTGCCGGGGCGTTCATCGCCTGTTTTGGTAACGCGGTTGATTACCCAATCAAGAACGCGGATATTTTCGCCGAATCCGGGCCAAAGAATGCCGCCGTCTCCGACTTTGAACCAGTTGACATTGAAGATTTTCGGAGCATTACGCCCGAGCTTCTTGCCGAGCTTTAGCCAATGCCGCCAGTAGTCTGTGGTGTTGTATCCGCACAGCGAAAGCATAGCCATAGGGTTTCTCCGCACGACGGTGCTGCCGCCGATTCCCGTTTCGCTGCCGAGGATTGCTCCGACGAAAACACCGTGTTCCCAATCAAAAGTTTGATACACAAGGGGAACGGCTTTCGAGCGACGACCGCCGAATATTATCGCGGATATAGGCACGCCGTCAGGATTGTTCCAACTCTCCGAGAGATTGGGGCAGTTGATGAGCGGCGCAGTCACGCGGCTGTTCGAGTGTGAGCCGCGAGAGGGCACTTTGCTCCCGTACAGTGTTTCGCCCGCGCAGCCCTCACTGTCGGGAACATCAGAAGCGTCGGCGTTTTCGCCCGCTTCATCAAAATCAGAGGTTGGCGCGTCAATAGCGAACTCTTCGCCCGGCTCTTCCGGCACGTAGCCCTCCGCGAACTCTGAATCAGGGTCGTCTTCATCGTCTTCATCAGCGAAATCATCGTCCGCGCTTGTACTAACAAGAACCGGCGGCGGTTCGTCGGGCGCTGTCCAGTATTCGCCCTTCCAGTTTATGAGGCTTTCATCAGTGAGTTCTGATTTGTCAAGTGAAGCCATTCCCTCCCACCAGACTGTGTTGTTGTCTGTGTTGTGAACTACGTTGGCGAAAATCGCGTTTTCGCTGAAAGTTGCGAAAACATTCGGATTGCTCTCTTCGTTGAGCCCCGACGCCAATCCAAAAACGCCGATTTCAGGATTAGTCGCCCACAATCGCCCGTCGCTGCCTTTTTTGAGCCACGCAACGTCATCACCGATACAGCGAACAGCGTAACCGCGCTGAGCGTATTCGGGGCAGACTTCGAGCATAGCAAGGCTCGTTTTGCCGCACCCCTGCGGAAACGCCGCCGCAATGTAGAAGGGTTCGTCAGAGTCGGGCGTGATTACCTCAAGAATCGCCATATGCTCCGCGAGCCAGCCCTCACGCTGCGCCGCACATGAGGCTAATCGGAGGGCAAATGCCTCTTTGCTCAAAACCGCGTTCGCGCCGAAGCCTGTGTTAATCGCCCAGACGGCGTTATCCTGCGGGAAATTGCAAATATAGCGATTGTCTTCTTTCGGGACTGTGTCTGTTCCCGACCCGTGAACCCCGAAAAACCAATCAGGGATTTCGCCCTCCTGCGCTTTCGCCGCCCCTTTAGAAAGGGCGTTAAGCATTTTCGCGGCAGAAGTTCCGCATATGTTTATTGTAACCATGTTCAAAACAACACAGAGGTTATCGGTAATCTGAACTCCCGCTCTGTCCCCTAAACAAAAAGGAACAATGTACATGGTTTTCCCTGCGAAAAAGTTCGTGAACTTCTCGCGCAGTGTTTCATACATTTGCGACGGCTCTTGCCAATTTGCGTCAGGGTCAGCGTCAGCGCGATTTTCGCAGCAGATGAAAAGCCGTGTATCCGCACGCGCCGCCCCCCCGATGCTCGTTCTGTGCAGAACACAACCCGGGAATCGCTCGTCGCACAGCGGCGTTACTAATTCCAAGTCAAGTGCTGCTGCTTTCAGCACGCCGATTTGTTCTTCACTGCCGTCAATCCATATTTCTTTTTCGGGATTGGCTAAGCTTCTGATTTCGTCAATCCTTTTGAGAACGGCTGAGTTGGTTATCATTATTTAATGCTCCTTGATTTTTTTGTTGGCGTAGCTCTTCTTTTGCTTAGTGTTTACACATTCGCTAATTTTACACTCACACAAAAAACTTCCATTGCTTCGCGGAGTTCGTTCAAACTCGGGAATGTCGGTGCGATTCTGATGTTCGCGTCGTCCGGGTCTTTGCCGTATGGAAAAGTCGCGCCTGCGTTTGTCAAGATTACTCCTGCATCTTTGCAGAGCTGCACTGTCCGCTTGGCAGTATTCGCGTTCCCCGTGAACGAGATGAAATACCCGCCTTTCGGTGAGTGCCACGCACCGTATTCGCCGCCGCTTGCTCCTAACTCTCTCACAAGAATTTCGATAACTGCGTTAAACTTAGGTCGCAGAACTTCCTCGATTTTCGCCATATGCGCGACAATCCCCTCAAAGCTTCCGAAAAAGCGAAGGTGCCTGAGTTGGTTAAGCTTATCCGAACCGATGGTCTGGAATGCCATCTGCTCGCGAATGAAGGCGGCGTTTTTAGCAGACGCCCCCATAATCGCTAATCCTGCGCCGGGGAAAGTCATCTTCGAAGTTGACGCAAACCCGTACACACGCTCAGGATTGCCTGCTATTTCGCACTCGGCGAATATGTTAGTAAGTTTATCTTGTTCTGCCGCCAAGGAAGTCGGGCTTTGCCCGACGACGCGGAGGGCGCCGGAGGCTTCAGCCGTAGGACGACCGGAGTTCAAGTGATGTATACCATAGGCATTGTCCCAAAATATGCGGAAATCTTTCGCCGCAGTCTTCATATTCGCGAGCCGCCGCACTACCTCATCAGAGTAAGTAATCCCTGTCGGATTGGCGTACATCGGAACACACCATATGCCTTTTATATTCTCATCATCGGCGGCTGCTTTTTCGACTGCGTCCATGTTCGGCCCGTTTTCGTCAGTGGGAATGCTCAACATTTCAATGCCGAAAGCCTCACAAATCGCGAAATGCCTATCATACCCGGGAACAGGGCAGAGAAATCGCGGGGCAGTGCCTTGTCCGAAAAGCGCCCCCCACGGGCAACAGCCCTCTTCTCCGACACCAACAAGCATTGCCCGAGCGACTGTGTCATACATCATCTGTAAGCTTGAGTTGCCGCCAATGATTATATTGTCGGGGTTAATCCCGTGAAGCGGCGCGAAAAGCTCTTTCGCTTCAGGAAGCCCGTCGAGAATACCGTAGTTGCGACAGTCAAACCCGTTCGCGGCCTTGAAGTCGCCCTCTGCGGGAAGCGCGAGCATACCGTTCGCGAGTGAAATTACATCTGCCCCCGGTTTTCCGCGAGACATATCGAGGCTCAACCCGCGAGAGCAAATCTGCTCATATTGTTGTTGCAAGCTCATTATAGCTTCTACTCCTTAATCAAGTGTGAGTTTACGCTTGTGTACTAATCCACATAGCGGGGCGAATGCCCTCAAACCGCCAGTAACCGCTTCTGAGTTCTTCAAAGCCGATTCCTGACAATCTCCAGGGGGCGCGTTCGCCGCGAAGATTAAGGCTTCCGTCGAAGTTGACATAAGCGTTGCCGTAGTTAGAAAACCCTGCCCCGGGGGAACGGAGCGCCCACGAGACGTTCCTGTCCTCTTCGCGCCATTGTGCCATTCGGCGTTCGTTATAGTCGTCGTCGATTATATCGCCGCTGTGAAGCTGTTCCCTGTCACCCATATACTGCAAAACCTCATTTATACTGAGCAGGAAAACTCTATCCGTTGTTTCATCACCTCCTGCTGTTCCGAAGTTTTGGTTATCATAATTCGCGAGTGTCGTTTCTAAAATCCACGCTCTCTCTGCGTCTGTGAAGGTGGTTTCATAAAACTCACCGTTCAGATAATTTCGCATACTGCTGCTGAGCCATCTTTGCCCGGACATAAAACCCATGTTCGACAGAACACGCCGGCTGAGAACCAACATTCTGTCGCTTTCCTCATCGTTTTCAAGAACAATCCAGTCAAGCCCGCCGAGTTCTACCGTTTCCCACGGGAAAGGCGCAGGAGGTTCGTCGTCTTCAGAATTTCCGGAGGTTTCGCCGTTCACGCGAACGCACTCTTCCATGCAGCAGTATGGCTCGACGATAAAGTCACAGACTATTCTGCCGATTTCGTTGCGGGAAATAAGCACATGAACATGAAGTGTTCGCTCTTCTTTTACCGTAAGTACCAAAGGTGTCTGCACATCAACATTGTAAACAAACTGCAGTGAGAGCATTCCGCCCTCCCCGCTCATTGCCACGCGAAAAGACGCCGCGTCGGTTATTTCGAACGCCGCTTGGCTGTCGTTGGAAATCCGCACGACTGTATGCTCATCTTTGTCGGGGCGGCTGTAAATTTCCACACGCCTGAGAGCCAAATCGCCTTGAGCAATCGCCTCGACGCTTGTTTTCCCCATGCGGAAACGCCTCTCTGTTTGCCCCTCCACAAGCCCCACTGCTATATGCCCGTTAATCCAAATCTCGTCGCTGTTCTGTGAGGGCATAATTTCCCCGCTTATGTTAAAGCTCGGAAAAAATGCAGGTCTACCCGCCTCAATCGCAGCCTGAATTTTTTCTTCCTCAGTGTAGCGGGTGTAATAAGTCAGGTCATTGAGGGATTTTTCATAAGCCTCCCTGTCGATTTGAGCAGAGTAAAGCCTGTGAACGCGCAGATAGTTATTGGTGGGGGCAACAATCTCGTCCGACACGTAGTTAATTTCGGGAACGTGGAACTCTCTCCACCCGAAAATCCCGATAATCGCGAGTACTGCTACTGAAAGCCCGATAAATACTATTTTTCTCATGATTGTATTTTCCTTATTTATTTAGTAACGATTAACTGAAACTCCCACCCCGGGAGACAGCGCGTTTTGCGAAGTGCGAACTTATATCCGCTGTACATTTCGTGAACAAGAAGGGGCAGTTTGAACAAATCCGCGCTTCTGTGATACAGCGACAGGAGCATTCGCGGGCGGTGT
This sequence comes from Oscillospiraceae bacterium, assembly GCA_009784765.1. Lineage (GTDB taxonomy): Bacteria > Bacillota > Clostridia > Oscillospirales > Ruminococcaceae > Ruminiclostridium_E. The sequence goes on from WQXP01000001.1 coordinate 5,583, forward strand.
TTCGCGATTGTTTCCCTGCCCCCGAGAAGCACCTGCTCCTCTGCCCCCTCAACGTCGATTTTGATATACGTCGGCTTCAGGTCAGGAGTACGTGCCGCCAATGAGTCTACTGTAACCCCTTGGACAGAAACCGTTCGCCCTGCGACTTCCTTGCCCATAACTGCCAACTGTACAAAACCCGCTTTGCCTGATTTCACCGCGAAAGTCAACATTTCGTCGGTGTTCCATGCTGCCCCGTGAACAGGTACGAACAGCTCGCTGCCGTAGGCGTAGAACTTGCGGCGCAAAAGAGTATAGTTGCTGATGTCGGGTTCGATTGCGACTACTCTGGCGAATTTGCCTTGTGTAAGCGCGATAAACTCCTCGACGGTGTCCCCTTTGAACGCACCTGCGTCAATAAAGAACTCACCCTCCGCGATTTTGTCCCCCGCCTTGAGTTTCAGCATAGCGAGAAGTTCTTCGCGCGGAGTTGCGATTTGCTCAAGAATGTCCGCTTTTCCCGAAAGGCGATACTGTAACCAGCCGTCGAAAACTTGTAACGACTTCTTGTCCCCGCTTCTTTCGAACAGTTTACGCGCTTTCGCGATTTGCTCTGCGTGTTCGCTCATATAATCGGGAGTGTAAATTTCCGTCGGTTCGCCGGTTACAGGCAGGTCAGGGACATACAGCTCAAACCCGGTGGCGGCTTCTGCGATTTTGTCAAGCACTTCCGGTTTATCGCTCCCGAAACACAGCAAAAGCACAGCGTCGGGATACTTTTCGCGAACTGTCGCAACAGGCAAAACTTCATAACCGCGAAATGCAGGTTTGAGTCCGAAATCCCCCGTTGCGGTGAAACAAGCGGGTGTCAGCCCGTATCTGCCCATAACAGCGAGAACTTTGTCCGCTCCGTCGCCTGTCCCGAAAAGGATTATGGGTTTATTGCAGCTCTGCAAATATTCCCACAGAAAGAATGTGTTGTGATTATCTTGCATAATATTCCTTCAAAATCTTTTCTGCTTTTTTGAGGTGGATATTAAATCCTATGTCTTTGGCAGCCTCTTCGGGGGTGTCATAGACAAATGTAGACCAGTCCCACCAGAAGACCCCTGCGAATTGCGGTTCCTCTGCGAATGTTTCCAAGCAAGTTTCGTAGAACGCCGCCTGCTCATCTTCACTCTGGGGGAGGTCGCGGTGATAAAAGTCCCAGGGCATGGCAGAACACCCCGCCGCACTGCGGCAACCTATTTCCATGAAGATGTACTTTTTACCGAGTTTCGCGGCGACCCCGTTGACACGCTCTCGGATTTTTTCCCACTCGGCTTTCATGGCGGCTTTATCAACAGGCTTGTCGAAATCGCCCTTGCCGTCTGCGGTGCAAGTTCCGCCGATTCGCGCCTTTCCGACGGAGTAATACGCCGATGTTCCGAGGTAGTCCAACGCATCGAACCACTTCGCTTCGTCTTCTTTGCCGTGATTGGTGTTATACACCATCTTGCCCGAATAAATTCCGCGCAGTTTAGCTATAAGAGTACGCCAGTGCTGTTCTTTTCGCTCTGAGCCGAGCATTTCACAGCCTATGCAGAGCATCTCACACTTTAAGTCCTCCGCGAGTTCTGCGTAATGCACCATGAACGCCGTGTAACTCTTGAACCACTCTTCCCAGTAGCCGTCTTTTTCGCCCATGTTCCTGTCGGGAAAGTCGATATAAGCCCTCCACATATGGTCGTCAGAGTTCAGCATAGGTTTAAGACAGACTTTTACACCCTTCTCGTGTGCTTTCGCAACCGCGAACGCCACGTCTTTGTCGGTAGGCGTGCGAGTAAAGTCAAACTTAATCTTGGTTGAGTAAAAAGTGTCTTGATAATTAACGACGGCAAGGCAGACCCAGTTATTGCCGAGTTCGTGAAGCAAATCCTGCGACCGAGCGCCGCGTTCGCTGCGCCAGTCGTTACGGTTCGCGCCGTATCCGTATGTGTAGCCTCTGATTTCGAAGTTGTTTTCCATATGTTTGCCACTCTCCTCGTGTTTTTAAGAATTGATAGTAAGAATATATAATTATTTTCTTGATTATATCATATTTGTTTTCCTTTGTCAAGCCTTTTTTGCAATACTATTTTATCCCTATGAAATCTTGTTTTGATGGCTTTGTGAAAATTTTATAAAATTTTATAAAATTTTCTTCAAAAACCTATTGACAATTGGTATATATGTATAGTATAATTAAAATACATATCTATAGAAAACGTAAAGTAAGGACAGCGAAAGTAAAGTTTATGTAAAGAAAAGGAGAACAGAAGCAGAAATGTTGACACTCGTACAGACTCTGGCGGAGAAGATAATTAACGCGCATTTAGTAGAAGGAGAACCGATTCGCGGGGCGAATGCGGCAATCAAAATCGACCAGACCCTCACCCAGGACGCAACGGGTACCATGGCATACTTACAATTCGAGACCATGGGAGTAGGGCGTGTTCGGACGGAGCGGAGCGTCGCGTATATTGACCATAACACCCTGCAGTCGGGATTTGAGAACGCAGACGACCACCGTTATATAGGAAGCGTCGCGAAAAAATACGGCATTTATTTCTCCCGCCCCGGTAACGGGATTTGCCACCAAGTTCATCTTGAGCGCTTCGGGAAACCCGGGAAGACCCTAATCGGCTCTGATTCACACACGCCGACTTGCGGCGGAATCGGAATGATAGCCATAGGTGCAGGAGGGCTTGACGTAGCAGTCGCTATGGCGGGCGGCGCGTATCATATCACCTACCCCGAAATCGTGGGAATAAAGCTCACGGGCAAACTCCACGATTGGGTTTCCGCGAAAGACGTAATCTTAGAAGTGTTGAGGCAGCTTTCGGTAAAAGGCGGAGTCGGCAAAGTCATGGAGTATTTCGGTGAAGGAGTCAAGACGCTGTCTGTTCCCGAGCGTGCGACGATTACTAATATGGGTGCGGAACTCGGCGCGACTACGAGCGTTTTCCCCTCTGATGAGCTGACGCGGCAATTTCTCAAAGCTCAAGGGCGTGAAGAGGACTATGTTGAGTTGTCTGCAGACGAAGGTGCAAAGTATGACAAAGTGATTGAAATAAACCTGTCGGAGTTAGCTCCTCTTGCGGCTTGCCCTCACAGCCCCGATAATATCAAACCGGTCGCGCAGTTGAGCGACATTGTTGTGAACCAAGTTTGCATAGGCAGTTGCACTAACGGCTCTCTGCAAGATTTGCTGAAAGTCGCTCATATCCTCAAAGGCAAGACGGTTCATGAAAAGGTAGACCTTTCGATTGCACCGGGGAGCAAGCAGGTGTTTAATATGCTCGCCGAATGCGGTGCATTAAGCGACCTCATAGACGCAGGGGCAAGAATCCTTGAGTGTACCTGCGGCCCGTGTATAGGAATGGGGCAGTCGCCCGTATCTGCGGGGGTTTCACTGAGGACTTTCAATCGAAACTTTGTGGGGCGTTCGGGAACAAAAGACGCGCAAGTGTATCTTGTTTCCCCCGAAACGGCGGCGGCAAGCGCGATTACAGGGGTTTTCACCGACCCGATGAGCTTAGGCGCAATGCCCGAGTATGTCATGCCGAAAGAGTTTAAGGTGAATGATAACATGGTAACTCTTCCCGCAAGCGAAGCAGACGCAGACAAAGTCGAGATTTTGCAGGGCCCGAATATCAAGCCTTTTCCGAGCAATTCGGCACTGCCCGATAAGATTTGGGCGGAGTTAGTCCTCAAAGTCGGCGATAATATCACCACCGACCACATCATGCCCGCCGGGGCGAAGATTTTGCCTCTGCGTTCGAATGTACCTGCAATCAGCGAACATTGTTTCGTGGTGGTTGACGAAACTTTCCCGAAACGTGCAAAAGCGGCGAAAGAACACGGCGGTTCGATTATAGTCGGCGGCGCGAACTACGGGCAGGGGAGTTCCCGCGAACACGCGGCACTCGCGCCGGTGTATCTCGGGGTGAGGGCAGTAATCTGCAAGAGTTTTGCGCGGATTCACAGGCAGAACTTAGTCAACAACGGGATTTTACCGCTGGTTTTCGCGAACGAGAGCGATTATGACAAACTTCACCAAGGCGAATTTATTTCACTGCCTTTCGTGAAACGCGAACTTGAAGCGGGTGATGACATAACCCTCAAATCAGGCGAATTTGAAACAAAGCTTAAAAATGACTTCAGTGAACGTGACAGAAATATGATTGTAGCAGGCGGTCTGCTGAATATGTTTGCGTAGGGGCGCATTTATGCGTTCTGCGAAAAGGGAGTTAAAAAATGTCGAAAATTAAAATGGCTACCCCCATTGTCGAGATGGACGGGGACGAAATGACGAGAATAATCTGGCAGTTAATCAAAGATGAGCTGATTCTGCCACACGTAGAACTCAAGAGCGAGTATTATGACCTCGGGCTTGAGAACCGCAATGCCACAGACGACCAAGTAACGGTCGATTCTGCGAAAGCGACACTCAAGCACGGAGTCGCAGTTAAATGCGCGACGATTACGCCGAATGCTCAGCGAATGAGTGAGTATGAACTCAAGGAAATGTGGAAATCGCCTAACGGGACTATTCGGGCGATTTTAGACGGAACGGTGTTCCGCGCCCCGATTATAGTCAAAGGCGTTGAACCCCTTGTACCGGGGTGGAAAAAGCCAATCACAATCGGGAGGCACGCTTACGGGGATATGTACAGGAATGTCGAAATGAAAGTTCCTGCCGGCTCAAAAGCAGAGCTGATTATATTCGACAAAGACTGGAACCCCACAGACAAAGCGGTTATTCACGATTTTGGCGGCGGCGCGGGAATAGTTCAAGGAATACACAACACAGACGAGAGTATCGCCAGCTTCGCGAGAGCGTGTTTTGAGTACGCACTTACAATCAAGCAAGACTTGTGGTTCGCGACGAAAGATACTATTTCGAAAACTTATGACCACCACTTCAAGGACATATATGACGAAATTTACGTCAACGAGTATGATTTCAAGTTCAAGCAGGCGGGTATAGAATACTTCTATACGCTGATTGACGATGCTGTTGCGCGTGTAATGCGGTCGGAGGGCGGGTTCATATGGGCTTGCAAGAACTATGACGGCGATGTAATGAGCGATATGGTAGCGGCGGCATTCGGAAGCCTCGGAATGATGACTTCTGTGCTGGTTTCTCCGCCGAAAGACGGCAAATCGGCTTATGAGTATGAAGCGGCCCACGGAACTGTAACACGCCATTACTACAAGCATATGCAGGGCGAAGAAACGTCTACAAATTCAGTTGCGACGATTTTCGCGTGGAGCGGCGGCCTGAAAAAGCGCGGCGAGTTAGACGGGAACGCAGAGTTAGCCGCATTCGCCGAAAAACTCGAAAAGGCGACAATTGCAACAATCGAAAGCGGAGTTATGACAGGGGATTTATACTGCATTTCGACACTGCCTGAAGGGCAAAAGCGCGAGGTCAACACTCAGGATTTTATTCGCGAAATCGCGAAAAGATTATAATAAAAGCAGGGGGTATACCATCATGAAGAAAGACTATGTATCATCCTATGTGATTAAGCGATTGCCACGCTACTATCGCTTTTTAGGCGATTTGATTGACGAGGGAAGAGACAGAATCTCGTCAAGCGAGTTAGGGGGGCGTCTCAAACTCACCGCAAGCCAAGTGCGGCAAGACCTCAACTGTTTCGGCGAATTCGGGCAGCAAGGCTATGGCTATAATGTCGAGCTTTTGAGAGAAGAAATCGGGCGGATTATCGGGATTAACGGCGATAAATCCAACACCGTTATTATTCTCGGCGCCGGAAAGCTCGGTTCTGCCATTTGCGACAATCCCAGCTTCGAGAAGCGCGGGTGTAAGATTATCGGGATTTTCGACAAAGACCCTGCTCTGAAAGGCAAAGACGCAGGGGGTCACAAAATCCGCTTTGCAGGAGAACTTGAAAACTTCTGCCGCAGATATTCGCCCGATATTGCTGTTCTGTGCGTTCCTAAAGAGAGTGCCAAGTTAGTCTGCGAAGAACTGATTGGGCTTGGGGTAACGAATTTCTGGAACTTTACTCATTTTGACATAAATTTGCATTTCGACGACGTGAATGTCGAAAACGTACATCTCGGCGACGGGCTTCTGACGCTGGTTTACAATCTTAATGCCGCAAAAGATGATGCACAGGCGCAAATCTTAGGGCCTTCTGCACGGAAAGCGGAAGCTGAGAGACAGGCGGCAGAACTCAGAGTAAGAAGGCTGAAAAAGCAAAAAGGTGAGTGAGCGGTATGAGCGAAAAAGCCGTCAAGGGTGTTCTCCTCGCTTTGATGTGGGTGGCGGCAGTAGTCGGGGCATTCGCTGCAATCAGCATTCCCGTATCAGTAGCACCGACTGTTCCTGAGCCGTTAGTCGCCCCCATGTCTGTGAGGTTTTCCCACGCTGCAGGATTCTATGATGAAGACTTCACCCTTACACTTACATCAAATCATGAGAACGCCGTGTTTTATTACACGACGGACGGGCGGCCGCCTCGGATACCCGGGAGCGGCAGCGAAAACTGCGAGTTCACCAAACGCACCGACGGAGCAATCAAGGCGGAAGTTTTACCCGCACACCCGCGTCAATTGCGATTACACGTATTGAGTATCAACGCAGTCGCGGTGGCGGTTGACGAAAATCAGCAGGTGCAAATATCACAGATTTTTACACGCAACTTCGTCATGAGTTCGCGGGTGTGGCAGCGATTCAGCGAAAACACACTGATTTTCGCGCTTAATTCTGACCCCCACGGGCTTTATGACCATCATGACGGGATTTTTGTTCCCGGGATTGACAGAGAACTCTACATCGCCGAATCGGGCAGACGCAATCCTGACCCGCCCGCCCCCGCGAATTACAATCGGCGCGGCGCAGAGGCAGAGCGTGAAGTTTATGTTGAGGTGTTCAACAGCGCGGGGGAAATGCTGCTGTCTCAGAATGCGGGAATGCGCGTTCGCGGCGGCTGGTCCCGGGCGAGTACCCAGAAGTCTCTCGAGTTATATGCGCGTAACCGCTACAGCCCGGGAACGAACATCTTCGCGTTTGATTTCTTTGGAGGGCGTAGTCTTGACGAATGGGGTGAGCCGATTACTGAATTTCGGCGAGTGCGGCTTCGTAACAACGGAAACGACCGTGAGTTCGGGAATGTCCGCGATGAACTCGGGCATATGCTCTTCGCGCAGGCAGGGTTTCCCGATACTCAGCAACATACCCCTGCTGCGATTTTCCTCAATGGGGAGCTGTACGGGTTTTCGTGGCTCAAAACTCCGCGAACGGAAGACCACTGGCAGCGCAGGTACGGCGGCAGAGTCGCGGGGTTTGAACACATCGGCGACGGTGAGGGGGAAGACCGCACAGAAGCCGAGCATTTCAGTGGGAACGACCGCGCAACCATGGACTGGTTGGAAGTCGTCAATCTTGCGCGAGGGGGGTTCACGGGAAGTGCAGGCGAACGCCGCTGGAGTGAGTTCAAGGAGCGGGTTTGCATTGATAACTTGATTTTGTACTACGCGCTGCAAATTTATATCAGCAACGTAGACTGGCCCGGCGGAAACATAGAAATGTGGCGATATTTTCCCGACGCTGATGAAGACTTGAGCGAATTACACCCCTTCTTGGCGGACGGAAAGTGGAGGTTCATAGCCCAAGACGTAGAGTTCGCGTGGAACTTGTACGGGCGCGGCATGATGAACCGCAATACCCTTGCCGACGTTCTTAACGGAACAGGGGAAATGGGGGCAAAGTCTGAGCTGCTCGGGGCGATTTTAGAACGCGAGGAAATGAAAGCCAAATTCGCCGACGTTATGTTTGAGCTTATGGACACAGTTTTCTTACCCGCGAACGTCAACGCGGTGCTTGATGAGCTAATCGAGCTGAACTTTGACGAAATAAGCTGGGCATTGTCGGCAGGGCTGTATGAGCCGCACAATCCCCACTGGCCCTCAGAGGGCAGTATGCGCGAGAGCCAGACCCACATTCGCAACTTCGCAAGAGGCCGCCCCGAACGCATGGTGCGGATTCTTGAGGAAACACTCGGCATAACACGTTAGCCGCCCCAAAGGGAGCGGAGTAATATAGTCATAATTTGTTCATGCAAATTAAAATAAACAAAATCTTATGGAGGTAAACCACAATGACAACAACCCAAAAAAGCAGAAGGCTCAAAACCTTGGTCAGTTTCGCGGTTATGTTTGCGATGATACTGTCCATGGTCGTTGAGTTGCCGACTTCAGCACCGGCACCAATCGTGAGTGAACTCGCAGGGGCTTCTTACGCGAGTGAGAACCCCAACGATGATGACGACGATGACGGCGCAAACGTCAGGCGTGTGCAATTTAACGACGCGAGCGGAAACTCAATCCCGGCGGGGTTCGTTTCCGGGCCGTTTTCGGTAACACTCGGGCATCGCCCGCGTGAGGGGCAGAATGTAACGATTTACTACACCACGAGCCAAACCTCAGCGGAATGGTCTCCGAATGGTTTCCAGTTCCCTTACATTGAATCAAATGACCCCGTTTCGATGGCACGCCAAATGCGCGAACGCCACGACGGCGGTGTAGACCCTATGGGTTATGACATTGCAGGACGCGCCGAAAGGTATAACTTCACTTGGCACCAAGGCGTTCAAACGGCGCAACCGGGGGCGACTGTTCAGGTGTCGCCTAACCCCGGCGCAGGCAACTACGCGAGTGTGTTTACAATCAGCGCAATGGCGGTGATTCAAACACCCCATGGGCATGAAACATCAAGAGTGAGAACCCGTTCTTGGATTCTCGGCCCGAACCGCTGGCAAGGAACTGATTTCATGGTGTTCTCTGTTTATGCAGGGGCTGATGAACTTTTCGGCTGGAACGACGGTATTCTTATCCCGGGGCTTGACCGCGGCGATATGGGGCGGGAGTTAGTCCGCCTTAATCCCGGGCGTTACCGCGACTTAGATGCTTTCAACCAGCAACTCAACAACCTTCTGCTTCAAGGGGCGTACCCCCCCACTTGGCCCGCGAACTTCACGCGGCGCGGACGTGGCGCAGAGGTTCTCGGCAATGTGGAAATGTTCGACCCTAACGCACCTGTCGGCGAACAACGCCTGATTAACCAGCGCGTCGGTATTCGTATGAAGGGCGGTTGGTCTCGCGGAACTTATTCTTACGAGCAAAGAACCTTTGAGTTCTATGCCCGTGATGAGTTAGGCGACAGAAACAACTTCCTCTTCCCCCTCTTTGAAGAAGAGCATATGCATGACGGCAACCTCATGCACCGCTATCGCCGCTTCCGCGTGCGTAACGGCGGTACTGACCGTGAGCAGCTTTATATGCGCGACGAGTTAGGCTCAGAGCTTGCGAAACAATCGGGCTTCGAGAATGCGCAAAGATATCGCCCCGCAGTTGTTTTCCTTAACGGCGGTTACTACGGAATGACTTTCATGAAATCCCCGAGAACGGAAGACCACTGGCAACGCCTCTATGGCGGGCGCCGTAACGGATTCCACCTCAGCGGTTCGAACGAGAACGGCGCAGATACTTGCTTCAGCAACTATTGCGGCCGTGTAATCCCCGGCTCAAGCGGCGGAACTGAAATCAGCGACCTCAACCGCCAAATTCCCCGCATTTGCGGTGAAGGCGTTGAGCGTTGCTCTCGTGCAGCCGGTGGAAATACCCGCCCTTGTGCTGACTTCTGGAGCGAACCTAACTCCGGCTGTGAAATCGGGCGGTGTCGTGCGTCTTCAGGGCGCGGTTCGTGGCGTGAGGTACGCTCGGTAATCACAGGTGAGGGGCATAACTCCGGGGGAGTGGCTGTCGCACCGGGAACTCGCCGTGAACCTAACGGGCTTCAGAACGACGCGAACTGGGCAAGGCTTAATGAACTTGTTTGCCTTGACAACCTGTTCCATTACTATGCACTGCAAATCTTCGGCGCCAACGTAGACTGGCCTTCAAACAACGTGGAAATGTGGAAATACTTCACGAGATGCGGAAACGGTTCAGGGGGATTGGCTTCTCCTCCCGTTGATTGTGAGAACCGCCAATGCACTGTGGAAGGTTGCGAAAACCTCATGGTTCGCCGCGGCGAGCTTCACCCGCACTTAGACGGCAGATGGCGTTTCATCGCGCAAGACTTAGAGTATGGCTGGGGGCTTTTCGCTAACGGCGTTGAGGCTTCGGCGACTCACCACACAAGCAACACACTCCACGCGCTGATTGTAAGGACAGGGACACGCAACCACGTCCCCGGTGAACCTCCTGAACACGGCGAATGGGAAGTTGAAAACACACCTAACCCGCGAATCAGGCATCACTTCAACGCTTCGGCGCAGTCGTTCATTATGCCTGCTATGCTTAACCCTGCACACTCGACCGCTGCAAGGGCACAGCAAAATCGCGAAAGATTAGCTAACGCATTGGCTGACATTATCCAGGGTTCACACTCAGCGGCTAATATGGCTTCTGTAGCCAACAGAATCTGGACGATGAAGGAAAACGAGCATCGACACATGATTGGTCACGGCAATGTGAGAATGGTTAATGACAATTATCAAGTAACGACGACTCAGCACAGCCAAGGGCAACGCCGCATTTCGGAGTTCCCCCGCGGTAATCCTTGGGGCGAAATTCCGCCGACCCCTTACTGGGCACCCACTAACAGACCTTGGGACCCCGACACGACTGTGAGAATCGACCCGAACTCGATTTCTACAGGGGCGCGTCAAATGCTCACAGACTTCTTGCAACATCGCGGAACGCAAATGCAAAACATGATGGGGCGTACCGCTCCTTCGGCGGTGATTGCACCTCCGAGTAACTCAAGGCCCAACGCAACCCCGACGGGGGACTTCGGGCTCGGGCTTTCATGGGCGAGCGGGCGTGATGTCCAAATCTCGGTAACTGCGGGGGGCTGGGCACAAATCAACACCCGCGTAATCGGAATGGAAGGTGTTGCTACAGGCGACCCTCGCGGCGCGAAAAGCGCGACTGTCAAACATTTCGGGACTGCTCCCGTTCGCGTAATCGCAAATCCTTGGCCGGGGTACCGCGTGGCGAGTGTCAGTGGCGGAACGCCTTGTCCGACGGGGCTGCCGAACTACTTCATCACCACAGGCGCGACGAGCATTGCGGTATCTTTTGAGCGGGACACGACTGCACGCTATCCCGAAATCACTGCTCTGCAGGCGCGGGCACAAGGCACGCAAGGTAACTGGATTGAAATTACCAACAACACTGCTTCTGCAATTACCACTCGCGGGCTGTATATGTCGGACAACTGGGAAGACAGAAACGAAGAGTCCAGCTCTCGCCCGCAAGACAGAGATTTTGACTTCCGTTGGAGAATGCCTGCATTCATTATTCGCCCTGGCGAAACTGTGTTCCTGCGCACAACAGGCACGAACTTAGATTCCCACCGCGCACTCAAACGTGCGGAAACCAACTTTGGGGTTGCTTTCGGAGAGCGTCTGCGTTTGGCAGACAGCCGCGGGAATGTAATCCAAAAAGTCGAAGTTTCGCTGATGACTAACGGACAGATGCAGCGACGGGGTGTCGGCGCGAACGGCGTTGACGACGGTAACTGGCGGATTGTTGACTGGAACGGGCAACGGGGTCAAGGGATTCGCTAAGCATAACTGAAAATGAGGCTCGCCTCATGTGAAAACCTCCCCTGCCGTCATGAACGGCGGGGGATTGTTGCTTATCGAACTTGAAAAACTTTGCGAAAACCCCTTGACATATTTGAGCAAAGGGTGTATAATAAGAGTAATTGTAGGCAAAAATCCGCAAAAATACAGGAGGTAAATTTCATGAAAACCATAGGAGTATTAACGAGCGGCGGGGACGCCCCGGGTATGAACGCGGCGATTCGTTCCGTAACCCGCACGGCAATCGGCAAAGGCATGACAGTTAAAGGAGTCTACAGAGGGTTCAACGGGCTGTTGAACAAACACATAGAAGACCTCGGCGTAAGAAGCGTATCCAACATAATCGAACGGGGCGGAACAACGCTCTACACTGCACGGTGCCCGGAATTTGTCCCTCTTGAGGGCGTTCGCAAGGGCGTAAAAACCTGCATTGATGAGGGAATCGAAGGCATTGTTGTCATCGGTGGCGACGGTTCTTTCAGAGGGGCGAAAGACCTCTCTAACGAAGGCATTCCCTGTGTGGGAATCCCTGCGACAATCGACAACGACATAGCGGCAACCGATTACACAATCGGCTTTGATACGGCTATGAACACCGCCATGGAGTTGATTGACAAACTCCGCGATACGGCGCAATCACACGACCGTTGCTCAGTAGTCGAGGTTATGGGGCGCAGAGCGGGCGACATTGCTCTTTACACGGGCATCGCTTGCGGGGCGACGACAATTCTTGTTATGGAGAGCGACTACACTGTCGCCCATGCGATTGAACGCATTAACAGCACCCGCACGAGCCGCAAGCACCACTTCATCATTGTTGTGTCGGAGGGATTCACGGCGGGTAACAAGATTTCTGCTGACGAAATCTCGCGGCAAATCGAGAGCGAAACAGGGGTGGAAACGCGCGCCACCATTCTCGGGCACGTTCAGCGCGGCGGCACACCGACTCTGCGTGACCGCCTTGTCGCGAGCCGCTTGGGTTTCCGCGCAGTCGAATTGCTCAGCGAAGGCAAGGGCAATCGCGTTGTCGGGATTAAAGGCGCGGCGATTGTTGATTATGAAATCAACGAGGCTCTCGCAATGAAGAAAACTTTCGATGATGAAATGTACAAAATAGCGGAGGCGATTAGTTTTTGATGCAAATTTTCTCAATGTTCCGCCGCAGTGCTGCTAATCTCAAGAGCGTTCAGTGCCTCGCAGTTACCGGGGTGCTGTCCGCGCTTTATATCGTCTTGAACGCTTATGTGGGCCTTAATATCACCTCGCCTTTAGGGCCGCTGAGGATAACTTTCGGCTACCTTGCACTCGCGATGATTGCTATGCTCTACGGGCCTGTAGTCGCGGTGCTTGCGGCGATTCCCTGCGACTTGCTCGCCGCTACCCTCGACCCGCACAACGCTATGAACCCTGTGTTCACCCCCAACCGAATGCTTGAGGGGCTGATTTACGGGATTATGCTCTACGGGCTTTTGCGCAAGGACTATCGCGGCTCAATCCTGAACATGGTGGGATTTGTTCTGCGGATTGCCATGGCGCGGCTTGTTGTGATGTTCGTGTGTTATATCGTGCTGAACAATTTCTTGATTTTCAATTTTTCGCTCCCGCCGGGCAGGCCGCAGGAAATCCTCAGCAATGGGACGTTCTGGGCATGGGCGTGGGCAAGAAATGGCTGGAAGAACCTCATTCAGTTCCCCGCCGATTTGGCTCTGATGTATATTATGCTCCCCTCCGCGGGGTTGGCGTATATCAAGACTGTAGGTAAGCATAGGAGGAAAGAAGCATGAAAGGAGTAAACCATATGCAAACTTATGAGGGTTATATCGAAAACGGCTACTTTACTCCAATCGGAACGCCGTTAGGTATCGTCGGACGTAGACGTGCTGTTTTGAATTTGGTAGAAGACTCAAATTCCGACTATGACAATCTTTCTCACAACGAGTATTTAATTCTCCTTAACCAGTTACGTGGTTGTATTGATGACCCGACTTTCGTTGAGCCGCCTGAAATTCCTTGGGAGTATTACTCAAAAATCGAGGATTTAGAGTGATGTATTTTCTTGATACTAATACTTGCGTTTTTTTGTTGAGCAATAAGTTCAAAGAAAAAAGTAAAATAACATGGGAACACATACGGACTGTGCCACGCAACAGTATTAAAATTCCGTCTGTTGTTTTAGCAGAACTGTGTCATGGTGCTGCAAAAAGCAAATTTCGTGAAAAAACCTTTGAAAAAAATCATCGTTTCCTTGCTTTTTATGAAGTTGTCCCCTTTGACGAACACGCCGCCCGAGTATATGGCGATATTCGTGCGGGACTTGAAACAAAAGGGCAAATTATCGGTGGTAACGATTTAATGATTGCGGCAATTGCATTAACTCACAACGCAATCTTGGTAACGAATAACACTCGCGAATTTTCCCGCATTGAGGGATTATTACTCGAAGACTGGAGCGTAACATGAACCCTAACACACTCGGATTTATCGGGCTCGGGAATATGGGGGCGGCGTTGTTGAGAGGTTTTTTCAAATCAAAAGCGGCACAAGAAGCCAAAATCTATGCCTACGACCCGTTTTCCTCTTCAGAAAAGGCGACTATGCTTGACAGTGAAGTCGAAATAGCGAAGCACTGCAAGTACGTGTTACTCGCAGTCAAGCCGCAGATTGTCGGTGATGTTTTAACGAAAATCGCGCCTGTGTTGACTGATGAACACGTTCTTGTTTCGATTTGCGCGGGCATTTCTGTTGATTATATTCGAGCAAGAACGTCGCGAGGGCAGAAGGTTGTTTGTGTCATGCCGAATACAGCGGCAATGATTGGTTATGGGGCGAGTGCAATGTCGGACGTTGATGAAATTTCTAATGAGGAAAGAGAATTTGTTTTCGAAATATTTACTGCCGAGGAATCAGACGGACAATTTATTTCTGCTGATAAAATGAATGAAATCATCTGTGTGAATGCAAGCTCTCCTGCATGGATTTTCTTGTTTGCAAAATGTATCGCAGATTATGCTGACAGTCAACGAATAGACAGAGAAACGGCAATACAGCTTTTTGCGCAAACTCTTGTCGGAGCAGGTAAAATGATTCAAGAATCAAAAATGACCCTCGACGCCCTCATCGCCCAAGTAACCTCTCCCGGCGGAACAACGGAAGCGGGATTAAAAGCACTTCGCGAAAACGGGTTTGAGGCGGCAATCAGAGCCGCTTGTGAGGCTTGTACTGCGAAAGCATACGAATTAGGCAAATAAACAGGCACTTCATAATGGCGAAGTGCCTGCATTGTAATCTTATCTGACTGTCAACTGTCAATTGTCAACTGCCGTCAACTGCCGATATACTCGATGGGGTCAACCCATTCGTCATTTACGCGGACTGCGAAGTGCAGGCTCGGCGGGTCAGCGATTTCTGCTTCGGCAGTATTGCCGACAAGCCCGATGATATGCCCCGCTTCTATTTCTTGCCCTTGAGTAACTTTAACGTCCTTCGCCAAGCTCATATAACTGCTGAAAACACCGTCGCCGTGGTCGATTACCACGCAGACACCCCACATGGGGTTGGTGTAGACTTCGCTGACTGTTCCGCGCTGCATGGCTTTGACTTCTGTTCCGAGTGCCGCGCCGATGTCAACTGCGTCGTGAGTCCTCCAAACGCCGAGTGTGTTGGAACGTACTAACTCACCGTTGCTGAAAGGCTTGATGATACTGCCCTCAACGGGCATGATTCGCGGAGTTTCGGGGCGAACGAAGTGTCCTGCCTGAACGCCGTCAACGCACAGCACGCAAGGGAGGTTGCAGGGCGAGTTCGGTTCGCAAGCTCCGGGCAAATTTGCGGAGGCAGCAGTGTTAGGGAGCGAAGACGCGGGGGCGTTGGCGTGAGTGGCGGGTTCTGTGTGCTCATTACGCCCGATTCCTGTTGCGGGATTGTTTACGGCGGCGGCGGGTTCGGAGGCTAAGGAGGAACTCGCGTCGTTCGTGCCGCCACCGTTACCGAGTTGGTCAACCGCCGAGTTGTAGGCGATATAAGCCGATACACCGACTGCGCTTATGCTCAGAACGAGAGCGGCGGCGAAACCTCTACCTTTGAACAGCTTTCTAATCCCGTGAAATTTGATTTTCTTCATGTTATTAGTCCTTTCTTTTCAGAAAATGTAGCTTTGTTTTGAACTCATAAACAGTATTAACCGCTGCAGGCTTTATTATACAGTTATTTCGAAAAAATTTTACCACCTATTGAAATTATGGCTTTTATATGATATAATAGTAAGAGCAAGATAAACAAAGAGATAAAAAGCAAGGAAAGAATGCTATGATAAACAATCCAACAGAAAAAGGCAATGTATTGGCGTTTTTGGCGCGAAACCCCGACTTATTCAAAGAGATGGGCAACATCGGAATGGGACACGCTTGCACCGCGCTTTCTAATATAATCGGAATGAAAGTCAATCGTTCGATTCCGTCGGTCTGGTCGCTGACAAAAGAAGAGGCGGCAGGTTACTTGGATTTGTTCGAGGGCGGCGCAATTGGTGTAATTCTCACGTTGCACGAAGACATGAAGGGCAAAATCGTACATATCGTGAATTTGCCTTTCACATCTAAGTTATCAGAGACTTTCTTTAAGAGAAGTATAGCCTCTTTCGACGATATTGACGAAATGAGCCTTTCGGTGGTTCAAGAAATGACGAATATCACAACTGCGTCGTTTGTCAACTCAATTTCGTCTATGACGGGGCTTTTCATTGACATTTCTACCCCTAATTTCTGTGTGGAACTCAAGGAAGAAGTTCTTGCGGAAGCACCCGAAAAGATGCTCGTTGTTGAGAATCGTTTCTTGGTTGATATGGGCAGTATCAGCAGTGAATTGCTGTTCATGCCCGACGAAGAGTCTCTCGCGTTGATTGCCGAAAGGCTCTGTCACCGCTATAATATCGACATCCCCGATAACTTGCAATTGACAATTGACAGTTGCTAAAAATCGCAGATAAGGTAAAAATATGGGAACTCAATTTTTCTGGTTTTATGATGTGCTTTTGGTGGCGGTTTTCTTAGCCTTCACCTACACTTGCACGAGAAAAGGATTCGCTTCCGGCGTGGTGAACTTCGTCGGGACTCTGTTAGGTTTTACCCTCGCGCTTTTTATCAGCGCACCTGCCGCCTCACAGATTTACGACAGCTTTGTTTCCCCGAATGTAGTCGCGCAAATCACCTATACAGCGGAGCGTAATCTCCCTGAAAACGCAGCGCGAACTGCTTTCGATACGCTCCGCAGCACCGATATGTCATCAGCCTTTGTCAACGATGTTCTCTTGCATGATTTCTTGAGGGATAATCGCGCTGTCGAGGGTGAAACGATGAAGCTCAATCTTATGGGGGTGAATCTGGAAAGCACGGGAATAGCCGATGGCGACCTTGCTTTTTTCGGATTAGACACGCAGTTCGATTTTCGGTTTATTGACGTGGGATATATCGACATATCTGCCGCTGAACGTGCGTCTTATGAACTCGATGATATTATTCTTGCGCGAATAATTTCTTACTGCATATCCGACAAAGCCGCCGCAAAGCATGATTTGCTCACGAAAAACTTGATTGACACACTCCCGGGGGTTACACGGGTATCACGCGGAACGGTTGACTTAGTCGGCAATTTCCTGCTTGTAGGAATGCAGCACGACACCGAAAACATCGCGTCGTTGGTAGACACGCACATGGTTCGCCCTGTTACGATTGTGCCGTTTCGAATGCTCGTTTTCGGGATTATATTCGCGACAATCAGCATTGTTGTTTCGGCAGTGGCAAAAGCACAGGATTTCGCGGAACGCTTTACTTTGGTCGAGCGAGTGAATAAAACCCTCGGATTTTTCATGGGGGTTGCATTCTCGGTTGTGGTTGCCGCAGTGTTTGTTGTTTCGGTAAGCATAATCGTGGCAATGACGGGGGATACGGTCATCTTCCTGAACACGATGACGATTGCGAAAACTTATATCTTCAAGCACTTGTACGGCTTAGAGTTTCTCAATTTTGAGATTATGTAGGAGAACAACATGAAATGTAATAAATGCAAAAAAGGAACGGCAGTCGTATTTATCACGACTATGCAGGGCAACGAGAAGCGCAACGAGGGGTTGTGCGAAGTCTGCGCGAAAAAGCTTGGGATTCCGCAAGTGGGCGACTATACGAAGCAAATGGGAATCACAGAGATGAAGCAGACGGAGTTTCCTGAAAATGAACTTAAAGCCGCAATCGAAGAGAGCTGTAAAGCTATTTTCGGAGACGGCGGCTTGTTTGAGAACATTGTTGCGGAACACGGCGAAGAATCCGAAGCAGACGACGAGCAAATTGATGCTTTCAAGATGGGCGGAACAGATGTTTTGCCGGACTTTTTGCAAAACATCTTCAAAGATATTTTCGGCGAAGACACACCTGTGCCGACACCGATTGTTGTGTCGTCAAGCACTCACCCCCGCGGATTTCCGGGGCTGATTACCGCGAGCATCAGTAGGGATAAATCGCCGCGTGAAGCGAAGAAAGCGAAGAAAGCGCAAATCAAAGAAAACCCCAAGCGCAAGTTTTTAGACGCTTACTGTACCAATGTTACCGCGAAAGCTCAGCGGGGGGAACTTGATAAAGTAATCGGGCGGGAAAAAGAAATCGAGCGTGTGATTCAGATTTTGTCGCGCCGCACCAAGAACAATCCTTGTTTAATCGGCGAACCCGGAGTCGGCAAAACAGCAATTGCTGAAGGAATTGCGCAGAAGTTAGTCGCGGGGGAAGTGCCTTTCAGATTGCAAAAGAAAGAGATTTACTTGCTTGATTTAACCGTGCTTATTGCAGGGACGCAGTTTCGCGGGCAGTTCGAACAGCGGGTTAAATCCCTTTTGGAAGAAATCAAGAACGACGGCAATATCATCGTTTTTATCGACGAAGTCCACGGTTTAGTCGGAACAGGGGATTCGGACGGAACCATGAACGCCGCGAATATGTTCAAACCTGCGCTTTCACGTGGGGAAATGCAGGTAATCGGCGCGACGACTTTCAAAGAGTATCGCAAGCATATCGAAAAAGACGGCGCACTCGAGCGGCGATTCCAGCCCGTAACAGTCGCGGAGCCGACCCTTGCCGAAACGGTGGAGCTTCTTAAAGGCATTAAGAAGTATTATGAAGAGCATCACAAAATCCGCGTACCTGACGCTATTTTGCGTTCCTGTGCGACGCTTTCGGAGCGTTATATAACCGACAGGTTTCTGCCTGACAAAGCAATCGACTTGCTTGATGAGGCGGCAGCGTGTGCGAGCATTCGAAACAAAGATTTAGGGGTTTATGAAAAGCTCAAGACAGAGAACTTCAAACTTGCGAAAAGAGAAAGCGAGCTTGTGACTGTGGCGCGATTCCCTGAAGATGTGGATTACGCCAAAATCGCGGAGTTGAAAACGCTGATTGCACAGAACAATGAACGCTTAGCAGAGCTTGAGCCGATTGTCGGCAATCTTGAAGTTACTGAAAACGACCTCTCCACGGTGATTGAACTGTGGACGGGTGTTCCTGCAGCGAAAATCTTGGAAGCGGAGTTCCGCAAAATCATGAATATTGAGAGCGTTCTCAAGAGCAAAGTGATTGGGCAAGACAGTGCCTGCGAATTAGTCGCCACTGCTATTCGCCGCTCACGTGTGCGGCTCTCTGCCCGTAAACGCCCCGCGTCGTTCATATTCGTCGGCCCGACCGGGGTCGGCAAAACAGAGCTTGTTAAAATCCTTGCAGGGGAGCTGTTTGACTCGGTAGACCCACTCATTCGCCTTGATATGTCCGAGTTCATGGAAAAGCACAGCGTTTCGCGGATTATCGGTTCGCCGCCGGGGTATATCGGATATGATGAGGCAGGGCAACTCACCGAAAAAGTCCGTCGTAAGCCTTATTCGGTAGTTTTGTTCGACGAAATCGAAAAAGCACACCCCGATGTTATGAATATACTTTTGCAAATCTTGGACGAAGGCAAAGTCAACGACGCCCACGGGCGGACTGTTTCCTTCGAGAACACTGTAATCGCCATGACAAGCAATGCAGGTTCGACAGACAAATCCACAGGGCTTGGGTTCGCGAAAACAGACGGCGATGTTTCACAGGAAAAAGTAATGAAAGCACTCAAAGAGTTTCTGCGTCCTGAGTTTCTGAGCCGTGTAGATGAAGTTGTCGTGTTCAAGCCGCTGACTAAGGAGCATTACGCAGGTATTGCGCGGCTCATGGTGGAAGAAATGCGCGAGCCCCTTGGCGAAAAGAACATTAAACTCCGCATAGCAGAAGAAGTGTATGAATATATTGCAGGTAAAGCATTCGGGAACAAATACGGCGGACGGGATATTCGCCGCGTAATTCGCGACGAAGTCGAAAATGCAGTCGCGACACTCATAGTCCGCAAAAGTGGGGAGGGTAAGCCCATTCGCTCCGTAGGAATCGCTGTTAAAGGAGAGAAGATTAGCGTCAGATGATGACAGTTGATAATTGACAATTGACAGTTGACAGTTACGCGCCGAACAGCGCGTTTGTATCAACGAGTTTGTGCAAGGAGTACAGTTCATATGACAACAGCAAAACGCAAGACCGCCGTAATCACAGGCGGCACCGGAACAATCGGGCGGGCAATGGTGGAAATTATCTCGAAACGCTATGACGTTGTTTTCACCTATAATCATAACAAGAAAAAAGCAGATGAACTTGAGCGGCTCTACTCTGCGAAGGCTTATCGCGGCGATATTACCGACATTAACGTCGCCCAGAGGCTTGCCGCACGCCATGAGTGCGACTTGCTGATTAACAATGCGGGAATCTCGCAAATCAAACCTTTTGCAGACCTCACGGAGCTTGACTGGTACAAGATGATGGACGTGCATTTGACAGGCTCATTCTATATCACACAGGCGTTTCTGCCCGCAATGGTCACGAAGAAAAGCGGGTGCATACTTAACATATCGTCGATTTGGGGGCAAGTCGGTGCATCGTGTGAGGTGCATTACTCCACCGCAAAAGCAGGGTTAATCGGGTTCACCAAAGCGTTGGCGAAAGAATACGGGCCGTCGGGTATTCGCGTGAACTGCATTGCCCCCGGGGTAATCGAAGGCGGAATGAACGCAGATTTGCCTGCCGATGTCCTCCGCGAACTTAAAGAACAGTCGCCACTCGGGCGGCTCGGCACAGCGAAAGACGTGGCAGTCGCGGCTCTGTACTTAGCCGGCGCGGAGTTCGTTACAGGGCAGGTGTTGGGAATAGACGGCGGATTTTTGTTGTAATCCCCCTAACCGCACACAATCAGAAGGAGAAAAACCTATGGAATTACTAATAGTTTTCGTGAGCATATTTTTGTCGTCGATTGCTCTTTACTACATCATAAAGTATGCTGTGCGAAACGGCATTAACGAGTCCATGCTCGCCAGCGATGAGCAAAGAGAAGAAAGCGATGACGATACTCCGCAAAAAGAGTGCCCTCAATGCGAAAAGGCGCACGATTTTGATTACCCAAAATGCCCGCATTGCGCACATGAATACGAAACGCTTAAATAACGGAGCAAAACATGACAACACTACTCAAAAACGGTACTGTAATCGAAAGCAAAGCAGACGTGCTAATCACGGACGGTAAAATCGCGGCAATCGCGCCTGAAATTACCGACTCTGCCGGAGTTGTGATAGACTGCACAGGGCTGACTA
>WQXP01000002.1 GCA_009784765.1 Oscillospiraceae bacterium
CACAAACTTCCCCCGCCAGTCATCAAGACAGGCGGGGGGGTGTTTTTATCTGTAAGTTTTATCAAGGAGAGGGCTGTCTAAGCCGATAATAAACCGCAGAACCGCGAGTGCATCAGCGACAATAGGAGAGTCGCGTGTACCTTTATCGCAAATAATCGCGGCGGCACGGGCGTCGGGCGTTTTGGAAACAGCGTTGTCTAACCCGATTATAAACCGCAAGATTTCAAGGGCATCGCAAATAGCGGGAATTTTACCGCTGTCGGTAACACGCCCGAAGCCGAAGCGTCCGCCTAAGAAGCCACAGTCGGGGCAGTTGTTGCAGGGGTCGGCCGCGTTGCCGCATTGGGGAACAGGAGGACACTCACAGGGGGCTTTCTTGCAGTCTTCGCAGACAACCGGGGGTTTAGGAGGGTCGGGGGTGTTGTCGGTGGGGTCGTCGTCGGTGGGTTTGTCGATTTCAGTGCAGTTCACGCAATTTTCGCAGAGGAACATTACGCGGCAATCAAGGCAAGCGTCGATTGAACAGCGCGGAATCGGTCGATTATAGCGGCAGGAGATTTTGTCATCGCAGAGGCAGCAGCCTTCGTCATCACAGATTTTACAGTCGGGGATTGGCGGACAGTCGCAGTCAAATTCGTCGCACACAGGGCAAGGTTCAGGGCACTCGCATTCTTCTTCGAGTTCGCCGCAACCATCGCAAACAGGAGGGCACTCGCACTCGAGTTCACGCTGTTCGCATTCCTCACAGATTGGGCATTCGCAGGGGGCTTTCTCGCAATCTTCGCAGGGTTCGCCGAGTGCGGGGAGAACTTCGCTCTCCACTTCGGTGCAACCGACAGCGCGGCAGTTGCGTTCGCGAACGCCGTCATCGGTATAAGTCGCGGGAGTAGTACGCCAATCAGTCCAGTTGTGTGCGGGCTTTTCGATAGCCTCTTTAAGCACGGTTGTGCAATTAGCGGTGCGGCAAGACCTCTCGCGGACGCCTTCAGTGAAGCAGTTTGCGGTGGTGGTAATGCGCCAGTCATTCCAGAGGTGTTCGAGTGCTTCGAAAGTGCGATACTCCAGCTCGTCGCAGTGGGTGCAGATTCGCACATCGCGCCCTTGCACTTCACAAGCGGTAACTATTTCCGTAACCCAAACTGACCACGGGTTAGCTTCTATCCATTCAATCACGCCACAAGATTGGCAGAGAATTTTCGCAAAAATCACTTGTGAGTGAAGAAGAGGAAAGCCGTCATTAACCAATCGGTTTCCGAGAGCGGTGGGGAAAGCCCAGCGGGCGTAATCCGTGGCATTGATGGTGTTGTTATTGAAGTGCCAGTTCCCTTGCCGAAATTCAATCGACACGAAGGTGTCTTCATAAACGTCGAGGTCGTCAACATCTGCGACGCTGAAAATATCGCCCCTCTGTGAAATCAACGTCGGAACAGAACGCAGAGAAGCAGGGTCAGCAGCGGGGGCAGAGGGAGAGTTGAATAAGAAATCCCGCTGTGCGTTTCCGGTCGGCTCAACCAAAGTTACGCTTGCGGTAGGAGCTGTATTAGCAGGAGGAGGAGGAGCAGGAACGCCCGGAATATTCGGAAGTGCAGGAGGCACAAAAAGAGTCCAGTTAGAGTTGAAAATCAATACATTTTCGCCGCCGATTCCGCCGGCTTTGCTTTCCGTGCCTTGGGGAATAGCGGGAATAGCAGGAATAGCAGGAGTAGTCGGGGTTGCGGGAACAGCAGGGACAGCAGGAACAGCAGGAGTAACAGCTGTAATCCGCCCGGTGCTGTAGGTGTTGCGAGCGACTCCGAGGTGATACTCAATCGCATTATTCCCCGAACCAGCTCTGCGCTGTTCACCTGCGCCGATTATTCCGCCCGCATATCCGAAAAAGTTGTTGACATTCCCGCGGTTGTAGCTGTTAATAACCATAGTGAAACGCCCGTCGATTCCCCCGGAGCGACCATCGCGGGAGGTAATGTTCCCGAGGTTGACAGAGTTGCGAACATCGCCGTAACGCCCGATTAACCCGCCCGAGCTGTGGGTGTGCAGGCTGCTCGTGAGAGTGATATTAACTTTCGCGTAGCAGTTGACGATTTGCGGCCAAACCTGTAAACTGCGCGACGAAGACGGCGTTCTCACCCGCCCGAGACCGACAATCCCGCCCGCAGTTCCGCCGGCAGTTCCGTCATCGCGAGTATTCCCGAACATATCAATGACACCCTCAACGCCGAGGTTGCGAATGACAGAGCCGTTTCCCGCCGCGCCAATCAGACCTGCGTTGGTGTGTTCGCCTGTAATGCTCATGCCGCGAATGACAAATCCGCGACCGTCGAGTATTCCCGTAAACGGCGCGGCTTCTGTGCCGATTGGCACCCACGGAGTTCCGCTGAGGTCAATGTCAGCGGTGAGGTGGAACGTGCCGTTCAATCGAGTCGAGATGTTTTCAAGCTGCCCGCGGTTAGAAATCGCACGAGAACCCGACGGTGTTGTTGCAGGGGTAATCGCGGAGGCTGTTGTCATAAGTTCGGGCGAATCAGAAATGAGAGGGACAACAGTAAGTACCGTAAACAGCATTGCTGCAGCAAGTAATGTAGAAATAATGCGCTTTTTCATGATTTTTAACTCCTTTTCGTAAACACTTACAGATATTATAGCATAAAAATAATAAAACGTCAAGTCAACTATTGACTTTTTTGCAAAAAAGTGATAGAATATTATGGAATGAAAAATTACAGGAGATAAAAACCATGTTCAAACTATTATTACAAGACGGGCAGAGCAAGCTTTTGCCTTTCGACGACGCGCAGTGCTGTGAAGCGTTCAGGCATACCGCCGCACACGTTCTTGCACAGGCGGTGAAACGCTCGTTCCCGAATGCCAAGCTCGCAATGGGGCCTGCAATCGAAAACGGGTTCTATTATGATTTCGATGTTGACACGCCCTTTTCTGCCGATGACTTGGCGCAAATTGAAAAAACCATGAAAGCGATTATTAAAGAGGGGGCAACTCTCGAAACGTATACCCTCTCTGCAGATGAGGCGCGTACACGATTCGCGGAAGAGCCGTACAAGCTTGAGCTAATTAACGAGCTTGCGGACAAAGGTGAGGCACTTGTATTTTATTCGCAAGGAAGTCGGGCTTTGCCCGACGACGCGCAGGCGCAGTCGCGCAGCGACGTTGCGCCGGAGTTTGAAGACCTTTGTTGCGGCCCTCACTTAGCGCGAGTCAGCGATATTAAAGCTTTCAAGCTGTTATCGGCGACAGGGGCATACTGGCGCGGAAGCGAAAAGAACAAGATGCTCTGCCGAATCTACGGCACAGCGTTCCCGAAAGCCGCTGAGTTAGAGGCACATTTGGCTGCTCTCGATGAAGCGAAGAAGCGCGACCACAACAAACTCGGGCGGGAGTTGGAACTTTTCACGACCTCAGACGTAATCGGGCAGGGGCTGCCTGTTCTTATGCCCAAAGGCGCGAAAATCGTGCAAATTCTGCAACGCTGGATTGAGGACTTAGAAGAACAGCGAGGCTACGTCCTCACGAAAACGCCGTCTTTCGCCAAAGCCGACTTGTACAAGATTTCGGGACACTATGACCGTTACTGGGACGGTATGTTCAAGATTGGCAAGAACGAAGACTACGCACTTCGCCCTATGACTTGTCCATTCCAGTTCCAAGCATACCTGAACGGTTCGCGGACTAAGTCTTACCGCGACTTGCCAATTCGCTATAATGAAACTGCGACGCTGTTCCGCAACGAATCTTCAGGCGAAATGCACGGGCTTATTCGATTGCGCCAGTTCACACTCGCGGAGGGGCATATCGTATGCACCCCCGAGCAGGTGGAAGACGAGTTCTTCGCTGCCATTGACCTCATCAAACACGTCCTTGAAGTGTTAGGCTTGTCTGACGATGTTCACTACCGCTTCTCGAAATGGGACGAGAACAATCGCGATAAATATATCGGCGAACCGGAGCAATGGGAAAGTATGCAAGCAATGATGCGGACAATCTTAGACAAATCGGGGTTGGACTACGTTGAAGCAGATGGGGAAGCGGCGTTCTACGGCCCGAAACTCGATATGCAGATGCGCAACGTCTACGGCAAGGAAGATACGCTGTTCACCGTGCAGATTGACTTTCAACTCGCGGAAAAATTCGGCATGGTTTATACCGACAGTAAGGGCGACAAGCAGTTCCCGATTATCATTCACCGCTCGTCAATCGGTTGTTATGAGAGGACTTTGGCTCTGCTGATTGAAAAATACGCAGGGGCGTTCCCGCTGTGGCTCTCCCCGGAACAAGTGCGAATCCTTCCAATTGCGGACAGGCATAATGACTTCTGTGAACAAATCTGCGCGCAGCTCCGCAAAGACGGCATTCGCGTTGAGCTTGACACACGAAGCGAGAAAATCGGCTTCAAAATCCGTGAGGCGCAGCTTGCAAAAGTCCCGTATATGGCGGTAATCGGCGACGCGGAGGTTGAGGCGGGCATAGTCGCCGTTCGGAATCGCAAAGGCGACCCTGATGGCTTGTCCGGGCAGATGAGCATTGAGGGCTTCCGCAACGCTTTGTGTGAGGAAATTACGCAGCGGCGATTAGGGTAGTACAGCGATTATATTTTCCGATTGTGTTGTTTTTCATGAGTTTCTCCTTTCACATATTCTCAATCACAAATAGTGCCATTCGTCCGTTATGATACGGGCATTTCCACGGGCCTGCGAGAGGCATTTCCGGGTCGTGGGTGCATGACACCGCGCTTAGTTCGTTGTGCCATTCACCCGTATTTGTGTCGATTACGCGGCTGTCGATGAACTCCCACAACCCCTGCGCGCGTTCGAGATAGCGGGGGTTTCCGCCGCGCTTATAAGCGTCCAAGAAGCCTACGACTGCCTCCCCTTGAGTCCACCATGCGCGGGTTTGATTGACAATGCCGCCTTTTTCATCGTAATACATAGAGCCGTCGGGGGCGAATGCAACTGCGTCTGCAGTCGCAACTAAAGCTGCGTTCATTTCGCGTAATTTCAAAACCAAATCTTGGTTGAGTTTGTCTTCAATGCCATCTAACGTCGCGTTAATGAGCCACGCCGCCTCCACGAAATGCCCGTAAGAATACACTTCGCCGACAGAGGTGAAACCGTTCTCTCCGCTATTGTCAAAAACCTCATGAAGCCGCCGCGACTCACTGTCATAAACACGAGTGTGGAACAACTCAAAGAGAGCAGCCAAACTCTCTAAAACTTTCTGCGAACCTGAAAGCCTGTACAGCTCTGTATAGGCTTCGATTCTGTGCATGATTGCGCCTGTGGTTTTGCTTGAAGTCGTCGCGTTCCACTTGCGGTCGTAGGTTTCGGCGTAGTTCGCGGCTTCGTCTGCTTTGCTGAAAAGCTCAAAGGTTTGCAGAGCGACTTCCAAGGCACGAGAGTCGCCGCTTGCCTCCGAATAAGCGGACATTGCGTAAATCAAAAACGCATGAGTGTAGCTGTGCTTCATGTCATCAACGACTGTTCCCGCAGCGGACACAAGCCAATAATACCCGCCGTTTTTCGAGTCCCGCAGACGGCTCAAAACAAAGTTACAGCAATGCGTCGCGAGTTCTAAGCATTTCGGGTCTTTTAAGACAAGATAAGCCTTTGAGTAGAACCACAAAATCCGCAAATGTAAAACCGCAGACTTGGGGAAGGTCGCGTCAACGCGCCCCCCCGCGCTGACGTAACCATAGAACCCGCCTTTGTCATAATCTGCGAGTGCGTTCCAAAAAGGTATAATGCTGTTGAGCAAATGGCTCTTAATCTGTTCTTTCATATTTCTTTCCTCGTAAATCCGTCCCACGCCATAAGCCCGAAAATCACCATATGCACGGCGATTACCCCGATTGTGAACAGCAGTGTCTGCCCCGGATATGGGGCTACTGTTGCCATGTTGCCGCCGTGGAGTACGCTGACTAAATCAACATTCGCGAAGAGCAGGTATCTGCCCCAATCGACTCCCGCAGTCCAGCGCAGAATGTTGTCGATGATTCCTCCGCCGATTACCGCAGCAATACTAATGGCGATTGCAAGCCCGGAGTTGCGGGTCAACGACGATAACGCGAAAGCTAAAGTTGACATAACGAGGATGTTAATTCCCGAAAGCACCCAAAGCCCCATAAAATACACAAGAGCAGGGGTCCCTGTTACTGCGCCGTTGACGACATCAAGATACATTGCACTCATGTTGTTAAATCCGGTGAGTATTCCGCCAAAGAGCAGGAAAGAAATCAGCGTAACCACCATGAACACACCGCCCGTCGCTAAAAGCACTGCGTATTTCGATGTGATGATTTTCCAGCGTTTCACAGGGTTAATCAGCAGGAATTTGATTGTGCCTTTGCTGAACTCACTCGAAACTAATCCCCCTGCGATGATGATTACGAAAACGCTCATGAAGGGCATAAGCATGATGTATGCTTCAAGCAGCGACCAAACATCGTTGCTGTCGTCGGTGCTGCTCCAGTTGCTCATGGTATGGCCGTACGCCACAGTTCGCGAAACATTGTTGTCAAGGCGATACTGTGCGATTGCCGCACTGTCTTTGGCGTTTTGCAAATCTTTGTTGTGTTCATCTGCCCCGTCGCCGCGGACTGCCACGCTCTCCAAAAAACTAACCTCATAACGGCTCCAATCGAGAGAGTGAATTACACCGTGCTGCCATGTTTGCTCCATAGGCGAAATGTCGTTGTCAAGCATATATTGATACTGCCAGTTCGCCATTTCAATTATTTCGCTGTCATGACCCTTGTTCGCGAGTGCTTCTGCGTTGCTGCGAATGATAATCTCGTGCATTTCGCGCCAATTACGCTCGACAATGAGCTGTGCGAACCCCTCCCCGAAAGGCGGAACTTCAAGGTAATCACCGTATCTTGTGCCGTCAGGATAGCGCACCCAATTGCCGTAGAACGCCATCTGTGCGTAACCCAATCGCCAGTCCCCCCCATAAGAGGAGATGCGGTGTTCTATTTGGAAGCGCAGCATAGCGACTTCTTGTTCCCAGCCCTCATATTTGTGACGCTGTGCCTCAGTGATTCGCTCTTCTAACCACTCGAACTCGTCCCAGCCGCCCCACCGCCATGAATCGTTCATGTTTAAGCTTATGAAAAAGATTAAACAGACACCCATGCTCACGACAATCGCTAACGAAAGCACGATTTTACTGCTGACTTTTGTCAATAACTTAATGGCTTCATTTTTGACTAATGCAATGAACTTCATCATATTTTCACACCTTCCTTTCTGCAAAAGCAATTTGTAAAACATTTGCCTCTAAGCAAACAAGCTGTTTTATTCATATTATCTGCCCTCCTTCAATGTAATGCCCTGCTTTTTTGGTAAGCTCGATGAATGCGTCTTCAAGGCTCATTTCCTCTACGGGTGTTACAGAGAAAAGCACATATCCGCCCATGACTATGCGCTGAGTAATCGCTTTGATGAACTCCTCTGCCCGCTCTGCTTCGATTTTCAGCTCGATTATATCAGTACCCACGACTGTTTTGTTCCCCGGAGTCAAGTTAATGTCGTGCAGAGTTTCCATTGCCGCCTGCGCGTTGTCGGTTTTGATTCGATACGTCATGAAGGGGCTGCGAACAGAGGCGATTAAGTCCTCCACTGTTTTAACGTCGATTAACACGCCGTTAGATATAATCCCGACACGGTCGCACATCAGTTCCATCTCGCTCATGAGGTGAGAGCTTACCATAACCCCGACTTTCTCTTCATGAGCAAGCTTTTTGAGAATATCGCGCAGTTCGCGGATTCCCGCAGGGTCAAGCCCGTTAGTCGGCTCGTCAAGAATGAGCAGCTTCGGGCGGTTCAACAGAGCCATAGCAAGCCCTATTCTTTGACGCATTCCGAGTGAATAGCGTTTGAGCTTTTCTTTCACGCGGTTTTCCATGCCCACAAGCCGCACGACTTCGTCAATGCGTTCCTGCCCGACTCCGCGAATACGCGCATATTGTCGCAAGTTCTGCATACCCGTCATATGCCCGTAAAGCTCAGGATTTTCGACGATTCCGCCGACGCTTTCCAAAGCCCTCTCGAAGTTTTTGTTCAAATCAAACCCGTTGATGAGGACTTCCCCCTCATCATAAAACAAATGCCCCACCGCGATTTTGATTGTGGTGGTTTTCCCTGCTCCGTTCGGGCCCAAGAAGCCGAAAACTTCTCCTGCATAGGTCTCGAAAGATACGTTCTTGAGAACGTGGCGGTTGCCGAAGTGTTTGTTCAGCCCGCGTATTTGCAACACCGCTTGATTCATTACACGTTCCCCCTTTCTTCTTGTATAAGCGTTGAGCTTGGGTTCGATGCCCTGCCGCCGATTCCGTAGAAGTGCCACTGCCCTCCGCGTTTTTGCGCGTCGATTTGAAGGCTTGCCGCGCTTGAGAGGCGAAAAGAGAGATAATCGTCGTCTGCAAGCTTTTCAAACCATTCGGCACGCACTTGAACATTAAACCAACCAATGCCGCTCGCAATAGGCACATTAAAATGCCGGTCAATATCGTTCGGGTCAAAGCTATGACCGGGGTGCCGGTCCCACTCCATGCCCAAAGGACGCAACTCCCGCTCTGCCTCTGCGTCGGCGTATGCTTTGAGCTGTTTTTCATGTGCCTCTCTGAGAACCGAAACAGGAATACGCACATCAATGTTGAGATTGTATTCCGAATCTATCGCCGCGAGACCGGGCCCTTGTTTGCGTACTACGATGCTGCGGACGGTGTAGTCATAATTAGTGATGACGCCGTCGTTATTTTGCACAAAGTCATTCGCAAATGAAAGCAACTCATCTTTATCACGAGTCCAGCGATAACTGCCTATTCCGTAAGTATCGGTGAGTTCGCGGCTTGCGTTGGACACATACTCGTTAATTAGTGCGCTGTAACGTGCGGCGAATGCTGTCTGCCCCGCCTCGGTGAGGTTGTTTCCCTGTGCGTTAATGTCTGCGATAGGTGAAACTGCCATCTGTGCGAATGCCTCGTAATAGTCGGTAACACGCGCCTGAATCGCGGGGACGTTTGTGCGGAAGGTAACTTCATCAACGATGATGAATCCCGTCAGCCCGATTGCGGCGATAATCGCAAGGATTACTCCGCGGTTAAAACGCTTGAGTTTGTTTAACATATGCTTTGCTTCCTTTCAAGTTGTAAGTGATTTATGTTACTATTATAATCGACTAAAATGACATCTCGGTGACTTTATGGTGACAATTATGTCATAAAGTCGAAAATTTTTAGCGCATTGCTTGACAGAGCTGTGAAATTATGATACAATAGAGTTATGGAAAAGAAGAACAGCATACTTATTGTTGACGACGACACGTCAAACCTGCTCGAATTGAGCCATATCCTTAAACAAGAGTATAAGATTTACACAGCGAAAGACGGCAAAACCGCCCTTGAGCGTGCGGCAGAGTCTACCCCCGATCTTATACTGTTGGACGTTGTCATGCCCGACATCAGCGGATTTGAAGTGCTGCTTCAGTTGCGAAGCACAGAACTCTGCACGGACAACCCTGCCATCGGGCAGATTCCTGTTATGTTTATCACAGGGGCGAGCGATACGCAAAACGAAAGCGAAGGCTTGGCGCGCGGAGCGGTTGACTATGTTCGAAAACCTTTTGATGCGGCTGTCGTTAAGCGCAGAATCAGCAACCAAATTCAAATCATAAATCTGCGCCGCGAATTAGAACAAGCAGTCGCGATTGCGCAGTCTGCCGCTGCCACCGCACAGGAAGCCGCTGAAGAGGCACGCGCCGCTAACAAAACAAAGTCTGTTTTCCTCACGAACATGAGCCATGAAATCCGCACGCCCATGAACGCGATAATGGGAATTACCGACATTTTGCTCCATGAGGAAACACTCACAGAGGCTATGGAGGAAGGGCTTGAAAAAATCTATGCCTCAAGCGAAATGCTCCTCGGGATTATCAATGATATATTAGACTTCAGCAAAATCGAAGCAGGGAAGATGGACGTTACTCCCGCTTTGTACCAAACGGCAAGCCTTATTAACGATGCCGCCGCACTCAACGCTGTGCGAATTGGCAGCAAATCCTTGGAGTTTGAGCTTGCGGTTGACGAAAATCTCCCTGCTGTGCTAATCGGTGATGAGCTGCGCATTAAACAGATTTTGAGCAACATTCTCTCTAATGCGTTCAAATATACCGATGAGGGCAAAGTTACACTCATTATCGGGGCGCAGCAAAGAACGCAGGAAAATGACGAAGCGGTTCTCGAAATAACTGTTAAAGACACAGGTTACGGAATGAGTGAAGAGCAACTCGCCACGCTTTTTGAAGAATACTCTCGCTTCCACCGCGAAATCGTCGCAGTTGAGGGGACAGGTCTGGGTCTGTCCATTACTCATCATCTGCTGAATTTGATGGGCGGGGAAATCACGGTTACGAGTGTTTTGGGCGAAGGCACTTCTGTTACGGTTCGATTGCCGCAAAAACGCTGCCCCGATAATCGCGACGTTCTCGGAAGCGAAATGGCGGCGAATTTGCAAGCGTCCCGCAGTAATTATATGATGCAGGCATCTCGCAGAAAGCGCGACACTGTGACCGGCACGATGGCACACGGGCGGGTGTTAATCGTAGATGACATGGAAACAAATCTCTATGTGGCGTCGGGGCTTTTGAGGCGGTATAAGCTCAAGATTGACACTGCTCTCGGCGGCTCTGAGGCCCTCGGCAAAATCGAAAGCGGTAACGAGTATGACATAATTTTCATGGACCACATGATGCCTGTAATCGACGGGATTGAGGTTACGCGCAGGCTTCGCGAAAGCGGCTATACCGCGCCGATTGTCGCGCTGACTGCTAACGCAGTTGCGGGGCAGGCAGAAATGTTCCTGAGCAACGGGTTTGATGAGTTCATTTCGAAACCTATTGACATTCGGCAAATGCACAAGGTGCTAAGCAAGTTCATTCAAGCCGACCAATCACAGGGGCAGATTGAAGCCGCGCCTGAAGCAGAACAAATCGACGATACGGGCATAGACGAATTTCTGAGGGATTCTTTCTTGCGTGATGCGGCGAAAGCTGTCGTGGCCTTTGACAAGCTTGAGGCTTTGCGCGTGTCTGAAGAGGGCGGCGCGTGGAATGATGAGCGTTTGCAGGAATTGGTAACTACGGCTCACGGAATGAAATCGGCATTATGGAATATCGGTGAAAAAGCCCTCAGCGGTGAGGCGCGTGAATTGGAAGCCGCCGCGCGTAATGCTGACTGCGGCTCTTCCGCGATTTGTCGCGAAAGCTTAGCCTTGCTCGGAAAAAACGCGGCGGAGTTCGCGGTAAAACTGCGCGAATTACTCACGCGGTTAGAACAATCTGAGAAATCAGAGGCAATCTGTGATGGGACGCTCCTTCATGAAAAGCTCGGCGTTTTCGTGCAAATGTGCGATGACTTCAATCGCATAGGTGCCCTTGACGTTCTTTCGGGAGTTGCCGGTTATGATGACGAAACATCAGCTCTTTTAGCGCGTATAAAAGGGCTTGTTATGCACAGCGAATTCGATGAGGCACAAAAATTAGCTGTTGAATTTCGCGGAATGAACAAGGAGGCAGATTCATGAATAAGAACAAGCTTGCCGCGCGTTTCGGTGTAATGAATGTAATTTCGGTTCTGCTGATTTTAGCAGTCATGAGTGTGATTTGCGGGCTGATTATTCAGAACCTCATCTCTACGGTTTCGCAAGACTATGCCCGCCTGTTCACGATTGACTCTGTTGACAAGCTCAGTTCAGAGCTAAGCACAGAAATTGCTTCAGTTCGCGGAATTACGGAGAACGAACACATCGTCGCGTGGTTTGAAGACGAAAGCAATCTCGAGAAAAAAGCCCTTGCGTATCAAGTACTTATGGTTTATTCGAATATTCTGCAAATCGACAGCCTTTACTTTGTTATTTATGATTCCCTTAACGAATATGACGTTATGCCGGGAACCCCTTTAACTCAAGTTGAGCCCTTTAATGTAATCGACCGCTTGGAACCGTATGACAAGTGGTTTTTTAACACCGTTCAGTCGAATTTACCTTTTAATCTTAATATCGACGTTTGCAAGCGTACTAACATTACGCGGCTTTGGATTAACCACCAAGTCGTGTCGGAAAACGGGCTTGTGATTGGTGTGGTTTGCTCTGCCCTCGCCCTTGACGAATTGTTTGAGGAGCTTTACGGCAATCATGACTCTGCCAACGTGCGGAAATTCATCGCCGACAGCAGCGGAATTATTCAGTTAGACAGTGCCAACCCCGGCCTTAAACGCATCACCGTTGAAAACCCCATGCTGCAAGAAGAAACGTCGATTTTGTCAATCAGCTCAGATAATCGCGAACTGATTGACGCAATCAACCGCATTCAGCGAAATTCCGGGCTTTTTAACGGGCGGCGTATTGACCCGGAAGTTTTTTCTCTTTCAAGAGGCGATTACCATTATGCGGCAATCGCGCCTATTCCGGGAACTAACTGGATTACCGTAACCTTTTATAATTCTAACGCGCTGTTCAACCTTACTAACATTTTGCCGCTGATAATTGCGGTTATATTAGCGTTCGTCGCCTTTATTTCCGCGAACGCTGTTCTGATTCGCAGATTAGTCCTTAACCCGCTTAATGCGCTTACTCACAGCATCCGTGTCGGGGCGGACGGTGTTCATCACAGTGAGAGGATTTACGGAGTAGAAAGAGACGACGAAATCGGGGCTTTGGCACTTGAGCTTCGTCAGTCGTGGCGTGAAGTTGAGCAGCGGGACAACTTGCTTCGAACAGTTAATCAAGCTGCGGAAATTCTGCTCACCGTTCATGATGAAGACGCAGAGTTTGAGATTGACTTATACACTTCTATGCGGCAGATGGCGAAAACAGTCGATGCGGACAGGGCTTATATCTGGAAGAACAGCATTCACCGAAGCCGCATGGGGGACGACATTCGCGGAACGCAGCTTTATGAATGGTTGCGGGAAGGCGCGCCCCCTCAAGAAGATGAGTTTATTCAAAACATATCCTACAGAGATAATCTGCCCGACTGGCTCGAAATTCTGTCCCGTGGGGAATGTGTCAACGGCAAAACTCGGGATATGCGCCCGGAAACGCAGAAGTTTTTAGACGGAACAGGTGTTACAGCGGTGTTTGTGGTACCGGTGTTCCTTAAAAATGAGTTTTGGGGATTCGTGGGATTCGATAACTGCCGAAATGAGCGGACGATGAGTGAAAACGAAGCGTCGATTCTGCGTTCGGGGTGTCTGCTAATCGGGAATGCTTTTCTGCGGTTCGATACTTTCCGCAATCTGCAGGACACTACTTTCGAACTCGAGCTGCAAACTTCTATGATGAGGGCGTTGTTTGACTCAATCCCTGACCTTATCTTCGTAAAAGACATGAATCTGCGTTTCACACAAGTTAATGCGGCGTTTATGAAACACTTCGCTTGTGATGAAAGCATAATCGGCAAAACAGACGCTGAGGGGTTAGGTGTTCCTATTGAGTTGGCGGAACGCTTCAATGAAGTTGACCGCCGCGTCATAAATGAGGGTGTAATCAACATTGAAGAAGAGTATGTTGCGGCGGCGGACGGGCGTGTTCCTTATTTTGAGACTGCGAAAGTCCCTCTTACCATTGACGGTGTTCCCGTCGGTATTCTCGGGATTGCGCGGGACATCACGAAGCGCAAAGAGGCGCAGGAAATGATTATCGCCGCTTCTCGTTCTAAATCGGCGTTTCTTGCGAATATGAGCCACGAAATCCGCACGCCTCTTAACAGCATTGTCGGCTTTTCAGAGCTTGCGATAACGCCTGAACTCGACGCCCGCACTAAAGATTATCTTGAAAAAATCACACAAAACTCACAATGGTTGTTGCAGATTATCAACGATATTCTTGATATATCCAAAATCGAATCGGGCAAGCTTGAGCTTGAGGTCATTCCCTTTGATTTGCACGACATTTTCGCGGCTTGCAGAACACTGATTATGCCCAAAACAATCGAAAAAGGGTTGTCGCTGTATTTTTACGCCGAACCTTCAGTCGGCAAAGTTTTGTGCGGAGACCCTACGCGCCTCAAGCAAATTCTAATAAACCTGCTGTCTAACGCGGTGAAGTTCACTAACTCCGGTATGATTAAAATGCAGTCAAGCATTAGAAACATCGGTGAGGATTCTGTTGTTGTTCATTTCGAAATCAAAGACAGCGGAATTGGCATGAGCCGCGAACAAATCGACAAAATTTTCGAGCCTTTTACACAAGCCGAAAGCGGAACGACGCGCAAATATGGCGGAACGGGGCTTGGTCTCGCGATTACCAAAAACATTGTGGAAATGTTCGGGGCGAAACTCACGGTGGAAAGCACACCAGGCGTCGGAAGCAAGTTCAGCTTCACGATTGAGTTCGACGCCGTCAACGATGATGAGTCCGGCGGTGTTATTACGAGAGCCGTGCAAGACGTTGTCGAAAAGCCCTACTTCACTGATTGTGAAATCTTGCTGTGTGAGGACAATCTCATGAACCAGCAGGTGATTAGCGAGCATTTGTCGCGGGTCGGGCTTAGAACCACGATTGCCGAAAACGGCAGAATCGGTGTCGAGTTCGTTGAAAACCGCATAAAATCGGGGGAGAAG
Source organism: Oscillospiraceae bacterium (assembly GCA_009784765.1). Classification (GTDB taxonomy): domain Bacteria; phylum Bacillota; class Clostridia; order Oscillospirales; family Ruminococcaceae; genus Ruminiclostridium_E. Next base: position 14,630 of record WQXP01000002.1, read on the forward strand.
CCTTTCGATATTATCTTTATGGACATTCATATGCCCGAAATGGACGGAATCGAGGCGGCTGCAAAAATCTTAGAACTCAAGCGCGAACACGGTGTAAACACCCCCGTGATTGCGATGACTGCCAATATCATGTCTAACGACAAAGAACTTTATGACGATATAGGCATGAATGACTGTGTCGGTAAGCCTTTCACCTCTCAGGAATTGTGGCACTGTCTGCTCAAGTATCTCAAACCCACAACTCCTCCGAGTTCGCGTGCGGTTGCGGGGCTGTCTGACAATGAACTGCGGCAACAGCTTATCAGCCGTTTTGTGGAAACTAATACAGGCAAGTTTGCTGAAATCGAAGCTGCAATCAGGGGCAAAGATTTGAAACTTGCACATCGGTTGGCACATACGCTCAAAAGCAACGCCGCTCAGCTTAACAAGAAGCTTCTGCAGAAGGCGGCGCAAGTCGTGGAACACTCACTCGCGAAGGGTGAGAACAACACCACGCCCGAACAGATGACGACGCTCAAGGCGGAACTCAACGCGGCGTTGGCTGAATTTAACGCTTTTGTTATTAAGCCGAAACCCCAAGAGAAATCAAAAAAGTCTGACCTGTCTGCTTTGCGTGCTTTAGTGGAAACGCTTGAGCCGCTCCTTGAAGACGGCGACCCTGAGAGTTGCAACTATATCGAGCAGTTGCAGCAAATAACGGGGTGTGAAGAGATGGTTAAACTAATCGAAGAGTTTGAGTTTAAGGCGGCACTGGAGGAGCTGAGAAAACTTACCGTAAGTTCGCAGGCAGGGTTGTTCTAATTTGTCCGAAACAAGCATATCATTTACAAAATCATTAAACCATCAAGGAGAAATGTTATGTTTGTTTATACCGTAACCAAGAAACGCGCCATGAAAGTCTGTCTGCTTGTGATTGCAATTATTATCGGAATCATAATCGGAATTAGCGCAATCCTCAACTCTATTACTACAAGTGCGGACGAACGCCGTCTGCCGATTTACAGCGTGGAACGCGACGACAACAAAATCGCACTGACATTTAATGCCGCTTGGGGCAATTCCAACACCGATGAACTCTTAGACATTCTTGCGAAAGAGAATGTAATCGCTACCTTCTTTGTGACAGGTGAGTTCGCGGACAAATATCCCGAAGACGTTCTGCGGTTTTACAACGCAGGGCACGAAATCCAGAGCCACTCTGACGCACACCCCCACGTTGAAGGGGCAAACCTCAACGAGTTAATTCACGATACTCGAGAAGCGTCGCGCAAAATCTCGGCGATTACAGGCGTTTCGCCGACGCTCTACCGCGCCCCCTACGGCGAATATGACAACAACTCAATCATGACGATTACGGGAATGGGCTACAAATACATTCAGTGGTCTGTTGACAGTATTGATTGGCAGGGCCCGAATGCCCAAACAATCACGCGCAGAGTTGTCGGCGGTGCGAAATCAGGCTCAATCTTGCTGTTCCATAATGATTTGGCGAACACCACGGAGGCTCTTCCCGCAGTCATTTCGCAGCTCAAAGACAAGGGCTTCGAGTTTGTGAGTGTATCCGACCTCATTTACCATGAGAACTATCGCATTGACCGCAACGGAGCCCAAGTCATGAGCCTTGAGGCGCAGGTTCATGTTGCGGGAAGCCAAATCAACGCTGTGTTTGAAACGCTTTTGCAAAACCTCACCATTGATGAAATCCTCTCTCTCGAGAACGGAATCAGCCCTCATTTGGCTGTGCGGTTATCTTCTTTGCTGACTACGGAGCAAATCCGCATGGTATCTTCACTCAGCGAAGATGAACTTGCTTCTGCGTGGGTGATGCTCGCTCAGGCGAAAGCCGCAAGCGCGAATCCCCCTGAAGTTCCTCTCGATTCGAGCGGCACGGATTCTGTCGGAAACGTCGGCAAGGGTAAAGGCGGTGATGTTTCCGCTGCGACTCCTGCAACTACTCCTGCTACGACTCCTGCAACCTCACCCGCTACTACTCCCGAGACTGCTTCTGATACTGCTCTCACGACGGCTGCGAGCGACGCTCCGCAAAACGCGCCGGATTCTTCCGTCGCTACCTCGCCTCCTGCTAACGGGGGAACGGCCTCCGCTACGCCGCCTCTTGTCGGCAAACCCGCCGGCGCGACGACCGGTACTTCTGCATAAGAACAAAATCACTACCCCCGCTGCTGTCATTGTGAACAGGGCGGGGGTACATAAATTTTTCGCGAAAAATATTTTCGTAAAAGTCATTGACAAGCAAGTAAAAAAAGTGTATAATGAAAAGTGATTATACTACCATTCGATTTCGAAAGGAAACATTGAAATGAAGAACATGAGCGTCAGAGCCAAGCTGGTGCTTGGATTCGGGGTTGTTGTTGCACTGTGTGTTGCACTTTCCGCCTTTGCATTCATAACGATGACAACTATGTCGAACAATTATCGCAACAACATAAACTATTCTCAACAGCGTGTAAAAATCATTCAGTCGATTAACTATGACACAATGGATTTGCGCCGCATCACCACGGCAATCCGCGCAGATTCGGGGATTGAGGCGAATCAAATCGCCCACCGCGATGCTTCTCATGCTTTGGTACGCTCGATTAACGAAAAGTTGGACAATTACATTCAGCTTGTTCAGGACGACCCGAACTTAGAATTGCAGACAGCTCGCGGGCTTGTTGACTATGCCAACGAAAAGCGAACTGTAACACAGAGCTACTTAAATAACCTTGTTCTGCCGAATGTGGAACACGGGCTTCGGGGGGACACGCAGGCCGCCGCTGCAAACACGGCAACTCAGCGGGAGTCGGGGCTGATTGCGGCGTTTTCTTCAGCGGGGGACTATCTTTTGGAAGTCGATTATGCTTTGGCAGGAGAGCAATTGACTTCTACGAAAGCCCGGACAGACCTTTACAAAATCGCTTTCGTGGTTTTCACAATCTTTATTATGATTGTCTCGGTTGCCCTTTCGCTGATTATTTCCGGCAAAATCGGAGCATCTCTTGTTGCCATTACTGAAAGTGCAGACAAAATTTCTCGCGGCGATATTGAACTCAAAGACTTTAACGAGTCATATGACACAACGCGCAGTGAAGTTATTCTCCTTGAACGCGCATTTGGGCGTATGGTAGAGGGCTTCAAGAAGCAGGCGTATGTTTTGGCAAGGGTCGCGGAGGGGGATTATACTCACCGCCCTGAAGTCCGCTCGGATAAAGACGTAATTAACATCGCTATGGAGCTTATGATTAACGAAACGCTCGAAGTGCTGAACAAAGTTACCAGTGCGGGTGTTCAAGTTTCAGATGCTTCGAAACAAATCGCGGAAGGGGCTCATACCCTCGCTAACGGGGCGCAGGAGCAAGCCGCCTCCGTTGAAGAGCTGTCGTCGAGTATGTCTGTGATTGCAGACAAAACCAAGGATAACGCCGATATGGCGGGAAGGGCAGCAGGGTTGGCAGAGTCAATCAAGCGTTCGGCGGAAAAAGGCAGCACGCAGATGACTGAAATGATGGAGGCAGTCAAAGAAATCAACGCGGCGAGCCAGAGTATCAGCAAAGTAATCAAAGATATTGACGACATTGCGTTCCAGACCAACATTCTTGCGCTTAACGCCGCTGTCGAGGCGGCGCGGGCAGGGCAACACGGGAAAGGGTTCGCGGTTGTCGCGGAGGAAGTCCGCAACCTTGCGGCGAAATCCGCTGAGTCTGCCAAGGAAACAGAGGCACTTATTTCCAACTCGGCGCAGAAAGCGCAACTCGGTTCGCGCATAGCTGCCGAAACGTCGGCAAGCCTTGTGGAAATCGTGGCGGGAATTAACGAAAGCACGCAAATCATTCGCGACATTGCTGCATCGTCAGAGGCGCAGTATCACAGCATCAGCGAAATAAATCAAGGCGTTGACAGGGTGGCGCAAATCGTTCAGCAAAACTCCGCGACTGCTGAGGAAAGCGCGGCGGCAAGCGAAGAAATGAGCGGCCAGTCTGAGCTTCTCGAAGAACTGATTAAACAATTCAACCTCAGAGAAAAGTTCTGAGTAATTTCCGACAGGAGAACTAATAATGATAACTAAAGAACAACTCCTCAATGTTCGTGAGCTTAAACTTTCAGGGAAAATCGCCCTCACGAGCGATGACAAATTCAAGGCTTATTTAGCAACTGTCAACAGCTTTATCGACAGCTTCCAAGGAACTGCCGATAAAATGCAAGACGCCGCTGAAAAAGAGTCTTGGAACATACTTTCACAGCAAGTCAACACCACAATCAACCTGCTTAACAGGATTTACGCCGAAGGCATTTCAAAAGAATACAGCGCGAAGTTCGAGGCGCTTCTCGGGGCGGCGGCGAAAGACGCAACCGCAATCGAGGCTTTAACAGAGAACTTCATCATTGCCTGTTCGTCCCTTTCCCTTGACATTCAGATGGCGGCGAAACGTCAGGGAACACCTGCTCAGGCAAGCCCTGCAAGACCGGCGGCGGGTGCGAAGCCCGCTCCCTCAGCGTCCGGAAGCGCATCAGGGAGTGATTACTACGCGGCGCAAAAACCCGCGAACGCGCCTGTACGCAGACACCGCAACCTGATTCTCGCAGTTGACAATGCGGTGATTTTCCTCAACACACTCAAGCGGTTCTTGGAGAATGAGCCTTATGATGTTCACTGCGTTACCACAGGGCAAGAAGCGTTAGACTTTATCGCGACAAATCGCCCTGATATGTTCCTGCTTGACATTGAAATGCCGCTCATGGACGGATATGAGCTTGCACGGCGCATTAAAGGCGCAGGGCACAGTGCCCCGATTGTGTTTGTTACCGCGAACTCGTCGCGCAGTTGCGTTGACAGAGCCGCTGATGTCGGCGCGGTGGGAATGCTCATGAAGCCTCTGCGTTCTAATCAGCTTATGGCTAAGTTGCATGAGCATATGTAACACTCGAATAAATCACGAAGGGCGTACGTTGATACGCCCCTATTTCCTATGACAGAGAGGATATAATCGGCTATGATGGCAGACTTATTCGGTAAAAAGAACAAAGAACACTTAGAGCTGATGTTAGACAGCTTCCCAATGTGCGCCCAGGTTTGGCGCAGAGACCTCACGACAATTGACTGTAATGAAGCCGCCGTCAAACTGTATGGATTCAAAGACAAAGAGGAATATACCCGCCGTTTTATTGCGGAATGTTCTCCGGAGGTTCAGCCTTGCGGAGTACCCTCTGCTGTGAAGGCAGTGGGGTATGTTAATCATGCTTTTGAGGACGGTTATTGCTGTTTTGACTGGACGCACAGAATCCCCGATAAAGATGAGTGCTTCCCCGCTGAAGTAACATTAGTGCGGACGAAGTATAAGAACGAAGATGTCGTACTCGGTTATACACGTGACCTGCGTGAGCTGAAACGCACCAAAGACGAAGCAGCAATGACCATGAAAACGGTGTTCAACAGCGTTAATTCCATGGTTTATGTTACTGTTCCCGAAACGGGTGAGATTCTCTTCATCAATGAACATATGCGCGAGCATTACAATCTCCCCGACAAAGTTGTAGGAGAGTTCTGCTATAAAGTTCTTCAAGACAACCTTGACGAAATGTGCGTATTCTGCCCCTGCTTCAAGTTAGCCGAAAAGCCCGACTCTGTGATAACATGGACGGAAACTTCCACCTTTACAGGGCGTTCTTACCGCAACACCGACCGCCTCATAGATTGGGTTGACGGACGCAAGGTTCATATTCAGCATTCTGTCGATGTTACGGACATGATAGCAATACAAGATTCTCTCGAAAAGCGCGACGCTATGTTGCTCGTGGTTAATCAAACCGCGCTGAAGCTGCTGTCAACTAAGGAAGACGAAGACATAAAAGGAGCCCTCCATGAGTGCATGGAGCTTGTCGGTTACGCCCTCAGTGTTGACAGAATCTACATTTGGCAGTGCTGCAGCGAAGGCGAAGGCGCAGCTGATGACGAAAACACAAAAACGCAAGACTATCGCTACACCACTGTTTACGGGTGGGATTCGGAGTTCGGGGAGACGAAACCGAAAGTCCCTATGGGAATGAGCTTTGTTCCGCGAAAAGACGCAGGGTTAGATTGGGACGATATTGTTCTGAGCAATGAATGCGTGAACGGTTCTCTCCTAACTATGTCGGCGAATGAAAGGGCATTTATAACACGATTTGGAATCAAATCTGTTGCCATTGTTCCTATGTTTCTTGATAATCAGCTTTGGGGAGTGTTGACTGTAGGTGATTGTTTTAACGACCGCACTTTCACGGAAGAAGAGCTTACGATTATGCGTTCAATCAGCCTGATTATGGCGAATGCAATCAACCGCCACGCACTTATAGAAGCGCGGACACGGGAAATCGCGATGCAGAGCGTTGTTATGGAAACGCTGTTTGACTCAATTCCAAACATGATATACACAAAAGACACCGAGCATAACTTCACCCGCTGTAACAGGGCTATGTTAGAGCATTTGGGTAAGAAGCGCGACGACATTCTCGGCAAAACCGACACAGAGGCACTCGGGTTGTCTTTTGAGGTTGCCCGTAAGAACTATGAACGCGACTGCAATGTTTTCGCAACAGGGAAAGCGATTACTTATGAAGCGCGTATTCCTAAACCCGACGGAACTGCTCCTTATTTTGAGGTGCAGAAGCTCCCCCTTGTTCTCGGAAGCGAGACAATCGGCGTAATCGGGCTTGCCCGCGATATTAACGAACGCAAAGAGCGGGAAAAACAAGACGAGTTACATCGAACCTATGCCAAAAAGCTTGATGACGCGCTTTCAAAAATCACAAAGTCTCCGAATATTTCTAACGGCGACTTGAAAGCCGCCGCTAATGTTATTACTCTAAGTGCCTGTGAAACGATTGCGACAACTCGTGTTACTGTGTGGATGCTCGGCAGCGATATGACGACATTGTGCTGCGAATCGAGTTATAATCGTGTTATGGGTGAGTATAGCGCGTTGAACGATATACCCCTCAACGAATTTCCTGATTATGTCGCGCTTCTTAATACCGAGCGCATAATTCTCATGAATAATCCTGATGAGTGCAAGATGATTATTGCTGAGGGGACACAGTCAAAGCTTTGCGCCGCACTTGACGCGCCTATGCGCGTTGACGGACGGCTTTGCGGAGTAATCGGTGTTGAGCAGTATCGCAATGAAAAGTACAGCAACTCCCGTGAGTGGACTCTTGAAGAGCAAAACTTTGTGTCTTCTCTTGCAGATATGATGGCGATTGCTATTTCCGCTGCTGAGCGTAACGCCGCACGAGATGAAGCAAAGTTAGCGAGCCAAGCCAAGAGCGACTTTCTTGCAAATATATCACACGAAATCCGCACACCGATGAACGTAATTGTGGGGTTGACAGAGATTCTTCTTGATGACGAAACGCCTGTGGAGAACCCTAACGACTATTTGCAGAAAATCAACACGGCGGGTACTATATTGGTCGGGCTGATTAACGATATTCTTGACATAAGCAAAATCGAGGCACGAATGTTCACCCTTGCGCCGACGCAGTATGAACTCGCGAGCTTGCTTAACGACATTATCGTAGTCAACATGGTGCGTATAGGAGAGAAGCCGATTAAGTTCGAGCTTGAAATCGAAGAAAACCTCCCCGCTAAGCTTTTCGGCGACGATTTGCGGGTCAAGCAGATTCTCACGAACATACTGAGTAATGCCTTTAAGTATACGCGCTGGGGAACTGTTACTTTCTCTGTCAAATGCACCTCTAACGACCGCCGCGAAGTGTGTCTTTCTTTCGCAGTTAAAGACACGGGGATTGGAATGCGCCCTGAAGATGTCAAGAAGCTTTTCAGTGACTACAGCCAAGTGGATACTCAGGCTAACCGCATGATTGAGGGAACAGGGCTCGGGCTTTCAATCGCGAAAGGCTTAGTCGAACTCATGGGGGGGAGCATTCGGGTAGAGAGCGAGTATGGAGAGGGTTCTACCTTCTTTGTGAAAATATGGCAGAGCTATTGCAACTCAGACATTATTGACACGCAGACTGTTGCAGAACTCAAGAGCTTTAAGTACAGCGCGGCGCGTTCGGAGTCTTCTAAGATTACTTCACGGCCGGACCTTTCCCACGCGAGGGTTCTTGTGGTGGACGATTCGCCGACTAATCTTGACGTTGCCAAAGGGCTGCTCAAGAAATACAAAATGCAAGTTGACACCGTGCTTTGCGGGCAAGACGCACTCGACCGCGTCCGCAAAGAAGCTATTCATTACAACATTATTTTCATGGACCACATGATGCCCGGCATGGACGGAATCGAGGCTTTCAAGCTTATTCGCAAGCATGACTCTGACTACGCCCGAACTGTTCCTGTTGTCGCACTGACTGCTAACGCCGTCGCAGGGAATGAGCAGATGTTCCTTAACTTGGGCTTTGCGGGCTTTGTCGCAAAGCCGATTAAAGTCGAGCGGTTGCACGATGTTGTGCTGAAATTCTGTTCGTCGCCTGTTGCTTCTGAGGAAACTCCCCCCGCCGAGAGCCTCCCCCCGCCGACTGCGGCGACACCTCCTGTGAAGAGGGGGGCTGAATCTCCTGCGGGAATCAATCTGATTCTCGGGCTGTCACTGTATGAAGATGACATGGAAATGCTTGTGGAAATCATGCACTCTTTCGCGACTAATATCCCAAACGAAATCACCCGAATGCGCGAACTTACGCCGGAAACCCTCAGCGATTACGCAATCGACGTGCATACAATCAAAGGCGCGGCGGCGAGCATCGGCGCGAAGCAAATCTCTGTTCGTGCAAAGAATCTTGAGCGAATGGCGAAAGACGGCGATTATGACGGAGTTGCAGAGCTAAACACGGCTTTCTGCGATGACACCGCGTCCCTCATAGAAGAGCTGCGGGCGTGGCTCGACGGCAATTGACGATTAACCGCCTCACAAATCATAAACCCCCGCCGCTCATGACGAGCGGCGGGATTTTCGCCCGAAAACCGCTGTGAGTGGTTTTTTTGCACTCAAAAACCGCTCACAGCGGTTATTATACACTAACAGATAGTGCAAATGAAAATTTTACAAACATTTTACAAAAAAATGCTTGACATCTCGGAAACAGTGTGGTATGATTGGCATATACTATATCGTCAGCGATGTAGCGAAAGCTAAAGAAGAGATAAGCCCGTAGGGCGAATCTTGACAAAGCTAAAATTCAATTTCAGAAAGGGGCAAAAACAATGTACACAGCAAAAATCACAAGAGCCCGCCGTTTCGGGGGGGGGGTAAACCTTTCCGCAAAATCGCAGGGCTGATGCTCGCAGGGGCGATGGCAGTTTCAATGCTCGCCACAGCAGGCGCAGAGGTC
>WQXP01000003.1 GCA_009784765.1 Oscillospiraceae bacterium
CTTGAGTTCGGGGAGTTCAAGCCCGGTGGTTTCGTTGAGGATTCGATAGAAGAGTTCGTTCCTGAGGTGAACAGTGATGAAGCCTGCGCCGGTGCTGAGGTCTATGCTGTCAACTTCGCAGTTGGTAACGTGTTCACAGTCGTTGACTTTGCAGGAAACTCCGCGAACTTGGTCGATACTGACGATGTTAGCGGCAGATTCCTTGAGCGCACTCCAGATTTCGGTTTTGAGCCAGTGCCCTTTTTCGAGGGCAGTAACCCATTTCGGGATTTTGATGTTGATTTCCTTGACAGGGAACTGGAGCAGAACTTCAGTCATGATTTCTTTGATGAAGTCCTCGGAGAGTTCAAGGCAGTTGACTGCGATTACGGGCTTGCCGTATTTCTCACGCATGGACACTGCTAAGGCTTGGGATTCGGGAGAATTGGGTTCGCGGCAGTTAAGCAAAACCACGAAAGGTTTGTTGATTGCCTCAAGCTCGTTAATCACACGGACTTCGGCTTCCTCATATTCTTCGCGGGCGATTCCCGTGATACTGCCGTCAGTGGTTACAACAAGCCCGATGGTGGAATGCTCGTTGATTACTTTCTGCGTGCCGACTTCCGCCGCCATATTAAAGGGGATTTCCGTGTCAAACCACGGCGTAAGAACCATTCGCGGGGCTTCGTTCTCGAAATAGCCGATAGAACTCGGCACAATGTACCCCACACAGTCGATTAAACGCACATTCATGGATGCGTTGTCCTCAAGGGTGATGTTGACGGCCTCTTCGGGGATAAACTTTGGCTCGGTGGTCATGATTGTTTTGCCCGCCGCTGATTGCGGAAGCTCGTCGGTGGCGCGTTCTTTGGCGTATTCGCTGTCGATATTCGGAATGACGACGTTGTGCATGAACTTAGAAATAAAAGTTGACTTTCCTGAACGCACGGGCCCGACGACGCCGATGTAGATATTGCCGCCGGTTCTTTTTGCGATGTCTTGGTAAATTGATGTTGTTGTAGTCATTACTTCCCCCTCCTATACAATTGGAATCAAGAGCATAGAGGGAGCGGTAACTTTCTCACTCTCCATGTCGTTTTCACTGATAATCGCCTGGGCACTCGACCCGAATCGCTTAGCGATTTGCCAAACATCTTCGCCCTTTTCGGAGTAGTAGAGTTTAAGCGCATACTCGTTGTCTTTGGTTTTTGGTACATCTGAATTGACTGCTATTTCCTTGATGATTTCCACAGAACGCAGTTGATACAAACACCCGCTGAGTTTAAGCGCAACGCGGACTTCTACGCTTCCCGCCGAGGATATGCTGTAGGTTGTTCCCGAAACTTGCAAATTCGGCTCAAGAACGTGTTCCGGTGTGAGGGAATCTATTTCTGTAACTAACTCAAATTGCTCGACCTTTTCGATAAACACAGGAAGCCCCGATTCCAACCGCCCCACGACTTGTAAATTCGCTTGCCCCGCGATTACTAAGGCTTTTGAGTCGCCGCTGTCGCCCATGTCATTCGGCGAAGCTGCTTTCATTCGGCAAGAAATGTTGCTGATTTCACAGCGCGTATCATGAACCGCTTCAAGGTTGCCCTCCCCGGATTCCACCACGCCTTTGAGGCTCAGGGAACGCTCTAACATTCGCGGCATACTTTCGGTCTTGATTGTCGTTTTTGTGAACGAGCTTTCATAGTCAACGGAATACATATCCACGATTGGCATAACCTGCCGCTCAAGGTGTGAAGTAACACTGCAGTTGAGGGTGAGTTCACACGCCATCACGCGATTGCCGTCTTTGGCGTTATCGCGATTGCTTTCAAAGCTGTCGTCAAATCCCCCCGATTTGAGTTCTAAGCTCAAATCCATAACCGAGAGGTTGACAAAGCAGATATGCTCTTCCGTCACGCCGTGAAGGTCGATGATTTGGCTAATGGGAATCGTTGCTTCCATGAGTTCTGCCGTTTCGTGGTCTTGCAGGGATTTGCTTACGCTTTGTTCTGCGTTTTCCCCATTATCGGTGTTGTCCGACTTGTCGCCGACCTCCGCAATTATGACTGTGTTGGAAGACTTACGCAAGTACAATGCTTTGACTGTCGCTTCGCCCTTAACAATCACTTTGTTCGCGACGATTTTGTGGTCTGTTACAGTAATCACCGCGTCATGATGAATGATGCTGCTGATTCCGCCCGAGCCGACTCCTGTTTCGATGTCTTCGCGGACAACGAACTGGCGTGACGCGGTGAGTTTTTCGCCGCAGTAGTCAAGGGCGATTTTGCGGGCTTCCACACCTAACCCCTGTGCCCCTGTAACCATGTCCGCTGTGCGAGTACTCTTGACAGCAATTTTGCTGCTGACTGCTCCGCGAACGTCGATTCGGCGCCCCGACACGGCGCGGCAGTTGCAATAGTCTGTCTTAGGAGTAATCACGACGACTGCTCCGCGTTCATCTTGCACCGATTTCGCAAGCTCAATGGTCTTTGAATAGGTGTAGCGATGTTCGATGCAGTTAATGCGCGATGAGCCGTTGCCGAGGTAAAGCACTTTAATGTACACCACCCCGTCATAATAAAGCTGATTGCCCGACAATTGGTACGAAATCACGCAGGGTGTCAGGCTGCATTTGAGAACTTTGAATATGTCGGGGTAATAATCCGGCAGGACATAATCAAATTCCACCCCCTGTTCAACTTGACCGTCGTAGACTACCTCGCTCAGAAAGACGGACTCTTTTGATGTTCTTAGCTCCATGTTTCCTTATGTCCTTTCCATGTTTTTTTCAAACTTTCCTCCTCGCGCAGCCATACACTGCGGACGAGAATATGTTTGTCTATATGAATGATATGTTTGACTTGTACTGTTTATTACAACTTTACAATAATTATTCACGCAAATCCCCCCGCCGTTCATGACGGCGGGGGGATTTGTTTGTGTGTAAATTCACGATATTGCATTCGCCGCCGCATTCGCCGACAACTCGCAAAGCCCGAGCAATTCCCCGTCAGAACTCCGCTTAGCCCCTCGACGTTGCTGAGTAACAACTCCGTTCACAGAAAGCGTAGTTACTCTCCACACTTTCTCAACTCCGCAGACTTGGCACGCTTCTGCGATGCTTTCCCGCGTGATTGTAATGACATCGGGAACAGGCGGCTCAGGTTCGCAGACTTCGCAGGTTCCGCAATTTCCACAGCCGATTACAGGCGGGTCGCAGACTTCGCAAACCCCGCACAGTTCGCATTCAGGAGGAGTTCGCGGGAATATATGCGTAGGTTTCACACTGTCGATTGCCGTATCTGTCATCATAGCCGAGCGTTCAGCGGGAGTCGCCGCCAGATACAACCCCGCGACTGCTCCGATGAAGGGTGCGTTGTAGGTGATTCCCACTTCGTTTCCGACATAATCGTCCTCGACATCGTTGTGAATCCCCGCCGCGTTAATCGGGCCGCCCGCCAACGCGCCGACAAGCAGATTGAGCTGCGGGCGAGTTTCGTTACGCCCCGGTTGCGTGGAATACCCCGACGCCCCCGAGTGGTGGGTGTGCCGCACGGAGTTTTCAGCGAACCCCGTAACATAACATCTGCCAATCGGGTTTGCCCCCATGAGGTAATCCGTCTGCCCTCTCGCCCACGCGGTATAACGCTGAGTTCCTGTGATTTTGTCGTGAATCAGCCCCGAAAATTGCAATCCCGCGTTCATCACGGCAGAACCCCATTGATGTACGAAAACGTAGTTAGTCGTGTTAGCGAGAACAGCGTCATTAAGGTGGTACATATCGCTTCTCATGCGATTCGCGCTTGCGGTCGTCCCCTGCAATGCACTTGAAATCTGCCACGCGGAATCCCAGCTCATGGGCCAGTAATCCTGCCCCGCGCTGTACGCCCCCCACGTTCCCGGAGGCGGCATTTCCCCGATTGTAACACTGTTTCGGGTAACAGTTCCGTTGCGAATCAGAGAGGTCGCGTCCTCCGAATATTGGCTTGCCGCCTCACCTGTTCCGACGTGAAGCCACATTGCCGCCGCCGCGCCGTAGTCTTGCCACAATCCAACACCGTTTCCGTTCGGGAAGCGGCTGTTTTTGCCGTCATTTCGTCGATAGAAACTATTCGCGTCAAGGGCATCTCCGCGAGCGAATTTGTCCCACTCAATCGCCGCATTATACAGCGCGAGTGCGTGGGTGAGGTCGTCGGGATTTTTGAAATGGTAGTAGCTCATCGCGAGTGCCCCTGCCGCCGCCATAAGCTGGTCTGTTCCGAGGTTATGAACCGTTCCGTGAGTTTGAGCGATATTAGCTTGGGTGATGAAGTAAGCAATCCTTGCGGGAGTATCGCCGCCGTTAGGTTTGTTCTCCGGCTGACCCCAAAAGCTGTGGTCGCGTCCGTCCCCGACTTGGTAGGCGTAAGCCAACAGCGTTCCGTCCGCATTGAGCAGAGTGCATTTGCGCAGATACTCGGCGAATCGCTTTAGGATAATCTCCATATGCTCGTCTTGCCCTGTTTGCACGAATGCTTCGCCGAATTCGCGGTAGGCAAGCCCGAGAACCATCGCCGAATAAGACGCAGTTACACCAAATTTGATATGGTCGCCTGCGTCATGGAAACCGCCCGATAAATCAATCGTTTCTTTCCCAAGAACGGCACCGAGTTCTGCAGGGAGCGCAATCGCCGCGTCCTGCGCGTGGCAAGCTCCGCGCCACGTAATGCCGCTTTCTGTCGATACGTCCGTGCCGCACATATTCGCATCATAAAAGTACAGCAGATACTGGAGCAGTCGGGCATAGTTGGTGGCATTCGTGCCGCCGGATTCTGTGTTTGCGGACATTGTTGGAGCGAGGGTAATCGCAATAACCACCGCCATAATCGCCGATAAAATTCGTTTCATCAGAAATTCCTCCATTCGTGTGAACCCGCACAAGACACAAGCAAATCCCCGTCAGAATTCCGCTTAGCCGCACGGCGTTGCACTGTTACAACTCCATTCACAGAAAGTGTAGTAACCCGCCAAGCTTTTTCGACTCCGCAGATTTGGCACGTTTCCGCGCTTGCCGAGTGTGTAATCACAACCACAGGGGGAGGAACATAGGTGCAAACTTCGCAGATTCCGCAGTCGCTGCAATCGCTGACTGTGTTTGCGGCAATCGCCGCCATAAGGAACAACATTGCGGCATTCCCGTAGATTGTGTTCTCATTCGTCGTCCACTCCGCGTCGGAATCGACGTAGCACTTGCCGTCAAATCGCGACAAATGCCGATTGTCGTAGATGTTCGACCCCTCCGTAAAGTACCCCGGCGGTGTCCGATAAGGAGTCAGCCGCGCATCGCTGCTGAAAATCGCACTGAAGATGTTCGAAACGCTGTGCGTTCCGTGACCCGACACGTAAGAGAAGGAAATCGCGTTCATTCCGAGGAGATGATGAGCCGTGTTTTCCATGTGAGTGATGACAGAGTCGGGAATGTCGGACAATCCCTCAACAATCACACTGCCGAGAAGGAACATGAGAGAGTTCTGTGCAATCATCTGATTCGACCCCCACCAATACCCCCAGTTGGGATAGGTGATTCCCCAGTTATTGCTGTTATACTGCACCATGTCCGCCCGCCATTTCGGGAAGCCGTTCTCGGTGCTTACAAATCTGTCGCGGATTGCCGCGTTAGGATTTGTGTTCCCATACAAATAATGCACATATCCTAAGAAAGCCCTGCCGCCGTGATTGTAGTTCAGCGCGTTCCAGACTGTGAACGGGCGGAGAATGCAGTTCTCAACATCGTACCCCGGTTGAGATACATTCGCAACTGCGGCGGAGAATGCCTCCGTCAAATACGTTTCGTAAACAGCGTTACCGGTTGCGCGGTAAAGCGCGCCTGCCGCCCAAAACATTTCTTGATTCAACTCGTGTTGAGTGAAGCTGTACACCCGATTCGCCGCGTCGATTCTGCGATTTTGTGCGTTTTCGGGATTAGTCAACCAGCCCCATGCACGAAGAGCAGTCAAGAGAAGTTCAGCGGCGTAGCCCTCAAATTCAGGAATGCTGTTAAAGACTACATAAGCGTGAGCAAGTACTGCCGCAGCCCCCGCAGTGGCGGTATGAGAACGCAAGTCGCGTTCAGAAGCGGGAGAAGTATGGGTAGTTCCGCGAGTGCGTGTGTCCTCAAGCCAAATCACGTTGTTCTCGTTGCAATAGTTCGCCGCCGCAAAGAACGAACCGTCTTTCGAGTGGTGTTCAAAAGCAAGGAGCATATCCAAAGCCCACTTAATTTCGCTTAAAATTCCCGGTAACTGCGAATAAAGCGGATTGGCAGGGTCAGTTTCGGGAATGTTCAAGTCAAGATTAGCGAACACTTCGGGGTACAGCTCATATGCCCACAGCATATCGGAGAGCGTTCCCGCAGTCGGGAGGACATACTTGCCGTAATCCCCCGCATCATACCACCCTTTGGTGAGGTCATAGACATTGTGCGGCGCGGGATTGGGGTTGTTCCTGTCCGACCACAAGCGAACCGTCGCGTCGTTAGGGTGAAGATTAGCCCGGGCAAAATCCCCGGCATATTTAGCTTCAAGGTCTAAGCCCTGCCGCTGGAAGTAGAAGTAGCGCGACAGGTCAACAATCAGCTCTTCATAGACATTTCGAGCAATGGTGAACCGCACAGACTCGATTGTCGCGACGCTCAGCCCGAGTGCAACATCTCGCGGAGAACGCACGGCAGGGTTCAGCCCCGTGTTCGGAATGCGTATGAAATACTCGCCCGGTGTGTCAAGCTCATCAAAGCTGAACGTGTGGAGCATTTCCCCCGACACAACAGGGTCTGCGATTGCGGCGGGTAAAACCCCTGAATGAGCGACTTCGCCCGTCGCCGCGTTAATCACTTGGAAAACCTGCTCTGCGGGCAACGCACCGAATTTCGCGAAATAGCTCACCCTTGCAGTTTTAGGACGACCGACTTCATAACCCACTTGGTTGAGTTTCACGAAAGGAAACTGCCGCTCATCGTCGGGGGAAGAAATACGCACATCACGGAACTGCATTCCGCTTGAACCCACTCCGCCGACAGCAATATACCACAAGTCATTCAGATTGAATACAGGATTAGGGTTCGCGTCAACAAGAGCCTTAATGCTCAGAGAAAAACTCTGCCATTCGGGAGAGGCGACTAAAGTTCGCCCTGCCGTAACGGTGTTCCAGTTGATTGTCGTCTGAACTCCGTGCCTGTTGGAACGAAGCCCGATTTGAAAGCTCTGATTCCCTGCGCCCATATGACGCACATCGAACTCTAACACGCCGTTCTCGTAATAGTCGGCGATTGTCAAAGTAGTCCAGTTTGAGTTGGGGACTAAGTTCGCGCCACCCCAACTTTCGGTAGTCCAGACCGTTCCGCCGCCCTGCCACTCGGGCGGGTTGACGAAGATTGTCTGCAACCGAATGTCAGGCGCGGCGGGCGGTTGCGCGATTGCGACAGTCGGAATCGCCGTGATTGTGATTACGACTGCGAGTAACGCAGAAATAATAGATATGATTCTTGATTTCATTGCATGAGTACCTCCGAGAAATTTAATCAATATTTTGTAAGTCATATTACTCCGCCGCGCTATAGCCATTCCTTTACTTGTTCTGCGTAATCGTCATACAAGACGAATTCATCATCTATAACATTATCGCCGATTAAATCGAGAGCCTTTTCGTTAAGGGAATCAACCAAGACTTCGAGCATAACTCCGCTCTCGTCCGCGAATGCTTTCAGGCTTTCGCCATTCAGGAGCAGGGCTAATGCTTTTAATTCGATTGCGATAAACGCATTTTTTGTTGGCGGTTCAGGAATTGGTTCAGCGGGACGAGCAAGCGCGTCCCCTACGTATTCCGGAACAATCAGCTTTTCTTGCGTTTCCAACGCTTCTTTTCTGATTTGTTTCAGATTCCCAAAATCGACTGCTACTTCAATTCTGTTCAGCTCAGCGAAATACTCGGCGATTGTCTGCTCAATCGTGCTGTCGAACGGCGTCGGGTTCGCCTTGATTTTGTACTTGAACCCCCTTCGCTCCCGCAGACAAAGCTCAATTTTCTTGATGACGTCGCCAATGAGCCGCCTGCCCGAATCGGTCGGGAACAGCCGTGTCATCTTGATTGTCTTGTGCTTCCGATTGAAGAACACCGCCCCGTTGAATGCGTTTCGCTCAAAGTCGATTGGTTGGAAAACCAAGTCTTTGAGTGCAAGTTTCGGGATTACACGCGGGAACACTTCATTGATTAGTTCGGCGTTGTCAGCATAAAATCGCGATTTCTTGATGTCATATGCAGAAACGCTGTGCCAGTCGTTCAGGTCAGCGGAATCGCAGAGAGAATCCCTGTGAGATTCCTGCGGCAGGTTGTAATACTCGTGATAATCCGCGAGCCATTTCTTCATGTACTTGTCGAGGGTGTCGCCAAACTCGCCGAACTTGCGGAACGCCTGCAGGAACACGGTCAGCTTGTCCAACCCCTCCTGCGGATTCTCCACGCCGATGTTGTTCAGCAGTTCATAGATGTACACAAACGCATATGACAGCGACGTTTCGCGAATGTCGCCGTTTCGCACAGCAGTCCGCCACGTAAAGTAAGTCCGAAGCTGTTCATATCCCATCATCTGATAAGTCGGGTAATACTGCGTGAAGTCTTTGTACTCGCAGTAGTCGTCCTCAAAATCTGCCATGAACATTCCTTGTTTATAGAACATTTCGCCGTCGAGATTCCCGCGATTGTGAGTCGTCTTGTACAATCCCCCGAAGTCAAAACTCGGGCGATTGCGGAATTTCAGCTCATTCGCAAGTTCGCGCATTGCATAGAATCGCTCGCGAATCGGGTCATTTTCGGGGGCGGTGATTGCTTGTGATTCAGGCGATTTCAGCACGAATTTCCCGACTCCCGGGATTGGCTCACAATTCGGGAATGGGTTGGAGTCATATTCGATTTCGTAAAACAGCTTGTTCATATCTTCCCTGTCAAGCAACCCTCCGGACGGGCAAAGCCCGCCGAAGCGGGGTTGCTCTTCTTTTGCGATTATGCCACATACTTCACCGAAATTTCAACTGCCGCGCACAAACTCATTCGAACTCGTCTTCCTCATCGCGGGCGTTCCACAGGACTACGAGCTGTTCCATTTCCTCGTGTGAGAGGGAGACGCCCTTGCCCATGCGTTCACCGTCGGGGGACCATGTGCGAATGTCGTATTTGGGTTCTTTGCCGTTCCAGCTTACCATGTTGAGCTGCATTTTCCAGCCCTTGGCGTTTTCAGAGATTACGCCTAACTCACGGGTGATTTCGTAACTAAAGTCTGCCATTGTTGTTCTCCTTAAAAATAATTAGATTTTAGAAAGCGCGTTTTCTATATCTGCGATTAAATCGCTGATGTTTTCAAGCCCCACAGAAATGCGAACATCGCCGCCGTCGATTCCGCTGGCGGCTAATTGCTCAGCGTTCATCTGGCTGTGCGTAGTCGTCGCGGGGTGGGAAACTTGTGTGCGAATGTCGCCTAAGTTAGACACGCTCTGAATGAGCGTAAGTGAGTCCATGAACTTAACTGCAGCAGGTTTGCCGCCGCAAATCCGAAAAGAGAACACACCCGCCGCACCTTTCGGGAGGTATTTTTGTGCGAGTTTGTGATACTTGTTCCCAGGTAAGGGGGCATAATTGACAGCCTCAACCTTGCTGTGTGAAGCGAGAAACTCCGCGGCTTTGAGGGCGTTTTCGCAACAGCGTTCCATTCGAAGCGAGAGGGTTTCAATGCCAATCATAGTCAAGAACGAGTTGAAAGGAGCTAAGCACGCCCCTAAATCCCGCATGACTAACGCCCGAAGCCGCAGAATAAACGACAGAGATTTGCCGCCGAGTTCTGCGGGTTTTAAGTCTGCGAAAACAAGCCCGTGGTAAGACACGTCGCCGGTGTTATACAGCGGGAATCGGGGGTTATCCTTGAAATCAAAATTGCCCGAGTCAATCACCACCCCTGCCATAACATTGCCGTGTCCGCCGAGATACTTAGTCGCCGAATGTACTACAAAGTCTGCGCCGAACTCGAAAGGTTTGCACAGATACGGTGTGTTAAGCGTTCCGTCAACCAAGAACGGGACCCCGTGCTTATGCGCGATTTTTGCGATTTGCTCTATGTCTGAAATATTCGCATGAGGATTGCCGATTAGCTCCGTGAAAACAAGGCGCGTCTTATCGTTAATGGCGGCTTCCCACGCGTCTGAGTCATCGGGGTCAACAAAGCGGATTTTTATGCCGAGCCTCTCGCAAGATACGCCGAGGAGATTAACCGCTCCGCCGTAGATGTTGCGCGACGACACTACTTCGTCCCCTGCGTTCGCAAGGTTGACAATACAGTTGAAAATTGCGGCGTGCCCCGACGCGAAGGACAACGCACCGACTCCGCCCTCAAGAATGCAGACTCGCTCTTCAAAGGTGCTGTTGGTGGGGTTGGTGATGCGCGTGTAGATGTTCCCTGTCTCCTTGAGTTCGAAAAGGTTCTGCGCTTGCTGTGCGTTCTCATAATAGTAGGCGTTGGTTTGAAACAGCGGCGGAACGACAGAGCGTGTAGCATCTCCGTGATACCCCCCGTGAATCATGTTGGTCTCGAATGCGTAGTTTTTCATTTAGTTTTTCCTTCTCCATGTAAAATTTTTATTATAATTTTCAAAAAAGACTTTATTTTTTTTTGTTTTTCTGCTATAATTATACCATAAGAAGTAGGAGGTTGTCTATATGTTTCGCAAAAAAAGTCTGAAAAATTTTTTAGCCGCCGTAATTTTGCTCGGATTAACCGCGAGTTTGAGCTTGAATATACCCATATTCGCCGACGAAGGGACACCGCCGGAGGACACGCCCGTCGTCGCGCCGAACAGCGATAATATCTATGTTCTCGGAGGGATTCACCCCCCCGACGAAGTCGTGAGCCGTGCGGCATTCGTCTACGAAACGCTGACTAATACCCTCGTGTACGCCAAAAATCCTGACACGCGGATTTACCCTGCCAGCGTAACAAAGATTATGACTGCCCTTGTAGTCCTTGACAATGTCCGCAATCTTGATACGTTAGTCGAGTATCCCAGCGTCCTCAACGATGAGTTCTGGACTACTAACCCCAACCTGCGTGACCCGTCCTTAGCAGGGTTTTCGACGCGCCAGAGCAACCTTTCCGTGCGGGAAGTTCTCTACGGGCTTATGCTGCCGTCGGGGTGTGAGGCTGCGAACATACTCGCGAATCACGTAGGCGAAGGAGAAACCGAGCTTGACCGGGTGGCAGATTTCATTCGCAAGATGAACGAAACAGCGGCGCGCCTTGAGATGAAGAATACTAATTTCACCAACTCTCACGGGCTTTTTGAGGAGGACAACTACTCCACCGTTCGGGATTTGTTTCTTGTAACACAGCACGCATTCGCGAAGCATTCGGTGGTGTTTGAAAGCATCGTTTCGGCGCGGGAATATACATGGCCGCCGAATACCGATAATCCGCGTGGATATACTCTGCCGAATACCAACAGGCTTATTCAGCGCGATAACATCTATTCCTACGCCCCTGCTTTCGGAGTCAAGACCGGGGGATTGCCCTATATCAGGAGGCAAGAAACCGACGGAAGCTGGGGCCCGCAACTCCCGGGGCTTGCGAACTTAGTTTCAATCGCAGAGCGGGATTCCTTCCGTTATATCATCGTAACAGCAGAAGCTCCTTGGTTGGCTCAAAGTGAGCGTAAAGAAGGTGAGGCGGCACTGCATCATGCCTTCAACGACCATATCTCACTGTATGAATGGGCGTTCACGGGCTTTGAATACACTGTGGTTCAGCGACAAACAGACCCTGTCTCCTCCGTAAAAGTCCTTGGCGGCGAAGCAAGTTCAGTCACCCTTTATCCGCAAATGCAGATGGAAACAGAGTTCTATGCACTGCTGCCGAAAGGGCTTGATGTCAACAGTGTCGTGGAGCGAATCGTCCGCCGTGATGCGGAGGAGATTTTTGCCCCTGTAGCGGGCGGCGCAATTCTCGGAGAGTTAGAGCTTCGGATTGCAAACCAAACACTGCGGATTTTTCCGCTGATTACAAACACATCTGTTGAGAAGACCCAAACCGAAGTCGTGCGGAGTTGGTTTCGCGATACGTTCTTTGATGAGGTTCCACCCGCAACAGACCCGGAAACAGGAGGAGTGCTTGACCCCGACGCCCCCCCTGCATATCGCCTCAAGACAGGTTATCTCCTTGGGCTGATTGGCACGGCGGTGCTGTCAGTCGCGCTTATAGTCCTGAACTATATTCGCAGGCATCGCAGAAAACAGGCAGAGGCTCTTCGCAGAAAAAAACCGCCCCATAACAAGAAAATCAGGCTATAGTTAAACAAGAGCAACCCGCAAAACGGGCTTTGCTCGTTTGGAGGGTTGCTTGCCGTGGCTACATTCACAGTAATTTCAGTGGGGCGGCTCAAGGAACGCTATTTCGAGGAAGCCGCCGCCGAGTATATCAAGCGCATAGGCGGATACACTAAGCTCAATTTGATTGACGTCAAGTCCGACACAGATATAATAGGCAAAATCCCCGGCGGCGCGTTTGTGTTCGCGCTGTGTGTGGAGGGGCGGCAACTCACCAGTGAGGCGTTCTCACAAAAGTTAGAAAGCGTGTATCATTCTGAAAAGAAAAGCGTCTGCTTTTTAATTGGCGGCTCTGACGGGCTGCCTGATGATGTCAAAGCAGCCGCGGATTTTCGTCTGAGTATGTCGGAGATGACTTTTCCCCACAGATTAGCGAAAATCATGTTGCTTGAGCAATTATATCGGGCATTATCTATTCAAAACAACGGAAAATATCACAAATAACGGCAAAGCAATCGGGCTTTGAGCGGAGCAGGAGGATTATGTTAGACCACACTTCAAGATTTATAGGGGCGTTCACAGGGCTCGCGGTTGGTGATGCCTTTGGCTACCCTTGCCGAGAAATGACGTTTGAGCAAATCTGTGCGCGTTTCGAAAAGCGCGGGTGTCTTCGGCTTGCAATCAGCGGCAAGACAGGGACTGCTCTTTTCGCGGACACTACGCAGATGTCGCTTTTCACCACAGACGGGATTCTATGGGCGGCGTTGACACAAAACGATGAGGGAATCAACTATAGCGAATATGTATTCTATGCCTACCAAATGTGGCTGTATACCCAGACCCGCACAGTCGCCGGGGATGAATACACGTGGCTTTTCGACAAGAATGCAAACCCCTACCGTTCGAAGCTGCTCAAGACCAAAGGAATGTACCGCAACAGGTATCCCACTTCGGCGAATGTTGATATGCTTGCACGAATGCGCGGACAAGCTTACGGGAAAATCAACGCACCCCTGAACAAACTGTGGGACACAGGCGCGATTAAGCGCGTACTCGCGGCGGGGCTGTTCTTCAACTATGATACGCAGTTGGCTTTTCGCGCAGGGGCTGACTTCTCTGCAATTACTCACGGCTCACCGATTTCTTACCTCTCATCGGGGTTCTACTGTGCGGTAATCGCGGGGCTTGTCAACAACAAAAGCTTTGACGAGGCTATTGCCGCCGCCGTCGAGATTTTGCAGATGTATCAAGGGCATGAAAACGTCCTGCACGTCATAAAACAAGTGCAGACGTATCTTGATGACAAGCATATGTCGCCCATCGCCGCGATTTCCCATATCGGAACAGACGACCACGCCGCACAGGCTCTGGGAATCGCGCTGTTTTCGGCGGCGTTGTTTGAGGACAGCTTCGAGAACGCGATTCGCCTTTCCGTCAATCACGACGGAAGGAGCGACGTTTGCGGCGCACTCTGCGGAGGGCTTCTCGGCGCATATCACGGGCGGGAGTTTATTCCAAAAAAATGGCTCGCGAAAATGTCGTACATTCGCTTGATTGAAGACATCGCTATTTCCCTTGCAGAAGTATCTTACTTTGACGAAGGTGAAGAAGATATTCCCGACGGTGAGTTCGCAGTTTCCGACACAGACTACGACAGCATCGAATCCCTTGACATAACAGAGGAACTCAAACCCATCGACCCTTATGCGGAGGCTAACGCAGACGACACAGTTGAGTTGCCCGAGCCACAATCCCTTGACTCAATCAAGCTTTAGATACGGCGCAATATTCGCGAAAATGCTCTCGCCTATTCCGCGAATTTGCATCAACTCATCAAGATAAAGAAAAGCACCATGCTCGTCACGATAAGCGATTATGTCCCTCCCGCGGGTCTCGCCTATTCCGGGGAGCATTTGCAGTTCTTCGAGTGTTGCTGTGTTGAGGTTCAGGCGCGGAATTTCGCCGCTGTGCGAGGGTTCAGCCGCAGTTCGCGCCTCGGCTGCCACACGTATGTATTGCGGCTCGTTACGAATAGTCAGCGCGGTGATGAACGCGCTTGCGATTACAAACAGGCTCATAATAATGATGAAAGGTGCGTGTTTTTTCATAGCCCCGCCCGCCTCTCGAGAAGTTTCTGCGCAGTCGCTAACGAGACTTCGTCTTCCTCAAATCCCTCGAAGCCTGAGATAATCCGCGCAAGTTCGCGCTTCCGGGCAACCTCGTCAAGAGGCGCGACTTGGGTGAAAGTCCTGCCGTCGGCGACTGCTTTTTCAATCAGCAGATGATTGTCTGCCATAGCCGCGATTTGCGCTAAATGCGTTACGCACAGAACCTGCCGCTCTCGTGAGAGTGCTGCAAGCTTAACGGCAACTTTATGCGCCGCACGCCCGCTGATTCCTGCGTCGATTTCATCGAAAATAACTGTGGGTACATCGTCTGTCGTCGCCTGAACGCTCTTGATTGCGAGCATAATCCGCGACAACTCCCCCCCCGACGCGACCTTAGACAGCGGCTTAGGCGTTTCGCCTTTATTCGCGCAAATCAGCAGTTCCACCGAATCCATGCCGCTTATAGTAACTTTGTCTGCGCGAATGTCGAAAAGCAACTGTGTTCCCGCCATCGCTAAGTCGTCGAGTTCGCTTGCAATCCGCTGTGAAAGCTCCTGCGCTGCCGCTTTTCGCGCCGCGCTGAGCGTCGCGCCTAAATCCCGGACTCGCTCACCGAGAACGCGCTTTTGCTCTGCTAATTCGTGCAGAAGAACGTCAGAGTTCTGCAAATCACCAAGTTCCCTCTGCCAATTCGCGAGCTGTGCTGCAAGCTCGTCCGGCTCAAGGTTATACTTGCGCTTGAGGCGCAGAAAATCGCTCATGCGTTCTTCAAGGGCAGGGAGTTGTTCTAACTCTTCGCTTCGCGGAACAAGCCCGCTGAGTTCGCTTTTAATATCGTCTGCTTCGATTACAAGGGCGACGATTCGCTCTGTCAATTCTGCACAGGCGGGAATGTACCT
Source organism: Oscillospiraceae bacterium (assembly GCA_009784765.1). Classification (GTDB taxonomy): domain Bacteria; phylum Bacillota; class Clostridia; order Oscillospirales; family Ruminococcaceae; genus Ruminiclostridium_E. The sequence goes on from WQXP01000003.1 coordinate 15,317, forward strand.
CCCTGCTTCTGTGAGGGCGACTTTGCAGATGTTCAGCAAATCTACCGCGCCGTATTCGGCTACATCGCCGTCGGAGGCTAAAGCCGAGTAGGCTTTCCCGACAGCGTCTGCTATGTGCTGAGCATTTCGAAGCCGCGCTAACTGTTCGGAGACTTGCGCCTCCTCCCCTGCTTTGAGCTTGAATGGCGCAACATCAGCGATTTTGCCCGACAACAGCACGATTTTATCCTCTCGAAGTGCGTCTGCGGATTGCGCCGCTTTCAGCTGCTTGCTGATTTGCGAAAATTCCCGAAATGCCGCCTCATAGTCGGCTTTTAAGCTGCCTCCGTCGATTTTCCCGAAAGAATCCACAAGGGCGAGTTGAGTTTCGGGGGAAATCAACAGCCGTGTCTGGTGCTGTCCGTGAATGTCAATCAACCCCGACGCGGCTTCTTTGAGTTCTGCCGCTGTGGCAGTCCGCCCGTTTATTCTCGCAACAGAATTACCCGTCGCGCTTATTTCCCGGGTAAGGGACAGTTCACTGTTATCAGGAAGAGAGAACAGCGCGACGATTACTGCTTTTTCTGCTCCTGCGCGGACTATGTCTTTCGAGACACGTTCGCCGAGAACAGCGTTAATCCCGCCTATGAGTATGCTTTTCCCTGCCCCTGTTTCCCCCGTGAACGCAGTGAAGCCGCCGTCAAAGCTGATGACGGCTTTCTCGATTACAGCAAGATTTTCGATGTACAGTTCTTTTAACATTAGAACAGTTCCCTATAATAATTTTTTCAGCTTTGCGGCTAAATCTGCCGCGTCGTTCACTGAACGTGTCATGATAAAAATAGTATCGTCCCCCGCGATTGTTCCGACAATCTGCACTGCGGACATGGTTTCGATTACCACGCAAACCGCCGACGCCATTCCCTGATGTGTCTTTATGACTACGGTGTTCATTGCCGTATCTACGCTATAGACGGCGTTCATGAAAAGCCCGCCGAGCTTCGCGTTATTGGCTTTTTCGGGAACGCTGTAACAGAACACGCCTTCTTCCGTGAGGGCTTTTCTCAGCCCGAGACGCGAAATATCCCGCGAAACAGTCGGCTGTGTTGCGGGAAAGCCCCGCGTCCGAAGCTCCCGCGTCAATTCACGCTGATTCGGAATTTCGTGTTCTTTAATAATGTTCAAAATTTCCTGATGTCTTTTATTCCTCACTTTAACGACCTCATCAGCTTATTATGAATGCTGTTATAAAAACTGTTTCCGTCAATGTCGATTAGCTCAAGATAATGCTCGCTTTTAGTAATTATGACTTCGCCGCCGCTTTCGAACTCGCGGATTTCCGCTCCGTCAATGCTGAGCCGCGACTCGCTCGCACTCACTCGCAGAGGCTCACTTGCTGTGAACACCATCGGGCGGCTGAAAAGGCAGTGAGGGCAAATCGCAGTCGCTACAAAGCACTCGAGTTCCGGCTCGATAATCGGCCCCCCCGCCGAGAGGGAATAGGCAGTCGAGCCTGTCGGTGTCGCGACTACAATTCCGTCGGCACGCAGTCGTAAAACTTCTGTTTCACCGCGGCTGACTGCAACCTCTGAAAGGTGAGAAGCCGCCTCTCTGTGCAGAACAACATCATTGAGGGCAGTGTAAGCCTTGTCGGCGACTTGTACATCAAGCAACATTCGGCGGCTCGTGCTGTACTTTCCGTGCGTCAATAACACAAGCTTATGCAGCTCATTCGCCTCAAGAGTTGCCATGAACCCCAATCGCCCCGTGTTAATGCCTAACAGCGGCTTTCGGTGCAGTGCCGCCATGCCCCCTGCACGCAGAATAGTTCCGTCGCCGCCGATTGTGATTACAACGTCGCACTCCGCCACAGTGTCCGCTATGTCAAATATAGTCGCGGCTTTGTTGTACACCTCGCACTTTGTTCTGCTTGAAATAAAAGCTTTCATATTCGCTCCAAATACATCAAAAATTCGCGATTACCCGAACCACCTATCACGGGCGATTCAATGACTTTAGTCGCACCCGCTCCTGCAAAAGCGGCGACCTCCTCCGCGATTTTGCCGGCAAGCTTTCTGTCCGTAATCACGCCCTTGTGTTTTCGCCCAAGCTCGAACTGCGGTTTAATCAGCACCACTGCTTCGCGGCTCTTAATATACGGCAGAATCAGCTTCACCGAAATGAACGACACGTCAACCGCTGTGAACTCCGGCTTTTCCGGCAACTCAAATCCGCGAATGTCGCACTGCTCAAGAGAAATCACCCGCTCATCGCCCTTGAGCGACTCTTCTAACTGCCCGCGCCCCACATCAACAGCATAGACTCGCGACGCCCCGTGTTGAAGCATACAGTCCGTGAACCCGCCTGTACTCGCGCCAACATCTAAGCAAACTTTTCCGCGCAAATCCACCCCGAAAGCCGCCAGCCCGTGTTCGAGTTTGTAGCCGCCCCGTGAAACATAGCGCGGTTGCTCTGTCACTTCAAGCCTGTCGCTCTCTGACACTAATGTCGCGGCTTTGGTGCAAACTTCGCCGCCGACCAATACTTTGCCTCCTGCAATTAACTCCGCCGCCACCGAGCGGCTCTTGGCTAACCCCCGCCCGTGTAATTCTTTATCAAGTCTTGTCATATACATATACCATGAATATTCATCATCATAATTCGGCACAAATCGCCGCGCTGATTAACACCGCCGCTTCTGCCCTTGCCGCCGACAAATCCCTCGAAGAGCTTGACACCCTCGCGATTTTAGCACGAATGTTCGCGGACACGCTCCACGCCATTGCCAAAATCGAGCGACATCATGTGCTTCTTCGAGAGCTACAGCGGCGTGATAATCCGCCCTAACTGCGCCTCCACACTCGCCGACGGAACAAAGCCTGTAACTCCGCGAACGTCGTAGCTTCCCCGCCAACCTCTGCGGACTAACTCTAACAGAAACGCCTCACCGATACCGCCCCGTTCGCTGCCCTCTTCGCAGAAGATAATGTCGCTGTAGCCCATAGCCGCCGCGATTGATTCTTCGGGGAGGGGCTTGATTTGAACCAATCGTAACAAATCACAATCGCCTTCAATGCGTTCTGCCAATCTGCCGTAGGTGATTGCTAACTTCCCTGCGTAAGCCCCCCTTGCAGTTAAGACATAACTGTCAACTGTCGATTGTCCGTTGTCAACTGCCGCAACCCCACGCGGGTAACGCACTGCCGCGATTCCCTCAATCTCGTACAAAGCGCGGCGCAGACATTCACGGAGTTCTCTGTCATTAGCGGGGCTGAAAATCGTAACATCGGGAATGCACGAGAGCATTGCCGTGTCGTACAAGCCTTGATGAGTTTCGCCGTCCTCCCCGACCATGCCTGCACGGTCAATGGCGAGAACTATGTGTTGCTTTTCAATCGCCGCGTCATGCAGAAGACGGTCGAAGCCTCGTTGCAAAAAAGTCGAATACACGGCGAACACGGGGATAATGTTCTTGTTAGCCGCAAGCCCCGCGCTGAAGGTTACTGCGTGTCCTTCGGCGATTCCGCAGTCATAGAACCGCTCAGGGAAGCGGTCGTTGAAATAGTTGCACCCCGTCGGGTATTTCATCGCCGCCGATATGAGGACTATGTTCTCGTCTGCCTCAGCGAGCCGAGTTATTTCCCTCCCGAAAACTTCCGAATAAGTCGGTGATGTTGGTGCTAAAGCACGCGCAGAAACCCCGTGATATTCCCCCGAATTGCGCTCAGCGGGTTTGAATCCCTTGCCCTTCTTAGTCTTAACATGGACAAGGCAAGGCGTATCAATAAGCTTGGTTAGTTCGAAAACTTCAATCAGTTCAGCTAAGTTATGCCCGTCAACAGGCCCGTAATATTTGAAGCCGAGATTCTCGAATATGTTGCCTTGGGGGTTCTTGTAATACACGGTATTCTTAACGAGCTGTTTAGTCGCCGAAACAGCACTGCTGACTGTTTTGCCGAGGGGTTTTGTGTGCAGAAAGTCTTTCGTCGCGATTTTCGCCTCATAATACTTGCGGCTTGTTCGCATATTCGAAAGATACGCCGCCAACGCGCCGGTGTTCTTCGAAATGCTCATGCCGTTGTCGTTGAGGACAACAAGCAAGTTCGCTTTTGACTTCCCTGCATTGTTCAGCCCCTCATAAATCGCGCCGTCGGTGAAAGAACCGTCCCCCGCGATTGCTATTGTCTTGGAGCTGCACCCGGACAATCGCAAGCTTTCGGCAATTCCGAGAGCCGCCGAAACAGATATGCCCGAATGCCCTCCGATGAATGCATCATGCTCCGATTCGGCTTGCCGCGGGAATCCGCCTACTCCGCCCTCACTGCGCAGTGTGTGGAAAGCTTCATACCGCCCTGTCAAGATTTTGTGGGTGTAGCTCTGGTGTCCTACATCGAAGACGAATTTATCCCGGGGCGAGTCGAATACGCGGTGTAAAGCAACACTCAACTCAACCGCTCCGAGGTTGGAGGCTAAGTGCCCCCCTGCTTTCGAAACGGTTTGAATCAGAAACTGCCGTATTTCTCCGCAAAGCCGCCCAAGCGCGGGCAAAGACAGTGTCCTGAGCTTCTGCGGCGATATTGTTTTATTTAATAGTTTTTTCATGTTATTCTGATTATATGGTGAAATTACCCACTGAACCAACATTAACCGCGAACCCAATGGCAACCCCGATTGCCGCGCCGACTAAAACCTCAAGAGGGGTATGCCCCACGAACTCTTTCAGCGGTTTTGAGGCGCGATTCCCGTGCCGACGCGGGTCGCCTATGTGAAGGCCGCCCTCCGGCTTTTCGAGTTTTTCGAGCTTTTCCGAAGCCCCGGGTTTGTCTATGAGTGTGCCTAAATCGTCCATGCTGCGCTTGAGCATATTGATGACTTTCGCGTGAATCCCCGCCGCACGGCGAACCCCTGCCGCGTCATACATGACAATCAGACCAAACATCAGCGCAATCGCGAAATAAGGCGACGACATTCCGAACGCCCGTGCCATGACCACCATCATGGTACATACCCCTGATGAGTGCGAAGACGGCATTCCCCCTGCGCCTGTGAGCCGCTCTTTCCGCAAAACACGATACTGAACTGCATAGACAACATATTTGAGTAACTGTGCCACGATGAAACTGAAAATCGGTGCAATCCACAGAATGTGGCTGTTTATAAACTCTCTCACTTTTCTAAGCTTTCCTTTCACATAACATAATCACGAGTTCTTTCAGGAACGCGCCGTCAGAAATGCTCCCCGCGATTTTGACTGCGCTTTCGGTATACTCCCACGCTTTTTCTTTGGTTCGCTTTTCGCCGAACTCCGTGGCGTATGTTTTTTTGCCGGGCTTCTCCTTCGCGAAGTCAAGCAAATCATCTGCCAACTGGAACGCCAACCCGAGAGCGACTCCGTAGCCCCGCGCTTTATGTAGGTTCTTGTCAGAAGCCCCCGCGCAGATTGCCCCGCAGACGCACGCCGCACTGATTAACGCGCCTGTCTTGCGATTGTACATATTGATTATATCGTCTTCCGTGAGTTTTTTTTCGGAAGCTTCAAATTGTATATCTAATTGTTGTCCGCGAATCATTTCCATGACTGCGCTTGACAGCGTCGAAATAATGGCAACCGTGTGCTTGGCTTTGATTGAGTCGGGGACAAAGGCAGTCGCCGCAACGGAGTTCAGCGCGTTCGCGAAAAGCGCGCCTCCTGCGAGCAAGGCAGTCGCCTCATCGAACTGTTTGTGGCAAGAAGGCTTCCCGCGACGCTCGTCGTCGTCGTCCATGCAGGGCAGGTCATCATGAACAAGAGAAAACGCCTGCACCATCTCGAGTGCCGCCGCCACAGGGACTGCGCTTTCGATTTTCCCGCCGAATACGCGGCAGAACTCTAACGTCAAAATTCCGCGAATACGCTTGCCGCCGCCGAGTGTAGAATAGCGCATTGCCTGTTCCACCCGAAACTCCCCCGCAAGGGCAGACTCAAGCTCCTTTTCAATTAACTCGCGATAAGCCGTGAGTTTGTCTTTATGTTCCTGATTCACTTTCATTGCCTCCTGTATTTGTGCCTCCGCTTTCGATTTTGGTGATTTCCAACTTCGCTGACTCTATGCGCCGTTTGCATATGTCAATCAGCCCCACTGCCTCTCCGTAGAGCTTCAGCGAATCCTCAAGAGCTAAGTTGCTGTCGTTCATCGCCGCTGAAATTTCCGACAACCGCGCTAAAGACTGCTCGAAATTAAGCCTGTTAGTCATGTATTTCCTCCACCTTTGCTTTGACTTTGCCTTTATGCAACCTCACCGACACACTGTCGCCGA
>WQXP01000004.1 GCA_009784765.1 Oscillospiraceae bacterium
CTCGGCGATATTACCGCCCGCGACGACTTCGATAATCGGCAAGTCGAACGCTTTCGCGAACTCATAGTCGCGGGTATCATGCCCCGGGACTGCCATAATCGCACCTGTTCCGTAGCTCATGAGAACGTAGTCGGATATAAAAATCGAAATTTGCTCACCATTGACGGGGTTCACCGCGCTTACACCCTCGAGCTTTACGCCCGTCTTGTCTTTGGCAAGTTCCGTCCGCTCAAAGTCAGACTTCTTTGCAGAGGCTTCCTGATAAGCCCGCACCGCCTCCATATTCGTGAGTTTGCCGTCGGCTTCCCACTTTGCGATAAACGGATGTTCGGGGGAGATTACCATATAAGTCGCGCCGAAAAGCGTATCGGGTCGAGTGGTAAAAATACGTAACGTAGCATCGCCCGCCTTAAAGTCAACCTCTGTGCCTGTGCTTCTGCCAATCCAGTTGATTTGCGACGATTTCACCCGCGCAGGATAATCCACGTGTTCGAGGTCGTCAATCAATCGCTGTGCATACTTGGTAATCGCGAGCATCCACTGGTTCTTGACTTTGCGGACGACTTCGCTTGAGCAACGCTCGCAGTTCCCGTCAACGACTTCTTCATTGGCAAGAACAACCTTGCAAGAAGTACACCAGTTGACCGCCATCTCTTTCTTATACGCTAACCCGCGCTTAAAGAGTTGCAGGAAAATCCACTGGGTCCATTTATAATAGTCGGGGTCGGTGGTGTTGATTTCCCTGCTCCAGTCAAAGGAAAACCCGATTGCTTTAATCTGCCGCTTGAAGTTCGCGACACAGTCCTGCGTAACTTTTGCGGGGTGGATTTTATTCTTAATCGCGAAGTTCTCGGTAGGAAGCCCGAAAGCGTCCCACCCCATCGGGAAGAGGACGTTGTACCCCTCGAGCCTGCGTTTGCGGGCAAGCACGTCCATTGCGGTATAAGGGCGCGGATGCCCGATATGAAGCCCCTGAGCAGAGGGGTATGGAAATTCGACTAACACAAAGAACGGCGGTTTGTCGGAGTCTTCGCGGCAAACGAAAGTTTCATGCGCGTCCCAGTAGGCTTGCCATTTCTGTTCGATTTCGGTATAATTGAAGTTTTTCATGTGTTTTTCTCTCCTTCGCTTTGTCAAGCAATCGCAGAGGCAAATGAATTGCCTCTGCGGCGATTACTCTTCTTTTATACAATCATACCATATTTTTCGTGAATTTGCAATAGGAAATCGGGGATAATATAAATTGTTGAATTTATTTTTCAAAAACGCTTTACAAAATGCGATAAAAAGTATATAATAGTAAGAGTAAGTTAATTTCGGTAATTAAATCTACTATTTTTTTAAGGAGGATTTACTAAATGAGATTTGCAATGGCAGCGTTCGGAGTAGCGACCTTAGTTGGTGTGGGCTACGTAATCGGGAAAAAAATCATCGAGAAAAGACGAGAAGAGGAAGACCTGTTCTTCGAGTTTGACGGAGACTACGACGACCTCATGGGCGAAGACGGCATTGATGTCGAAGTGTTCATTGAAGACTGCGACGAGTGCAAAGCAGGAAAAGAATGCAAGGGCAATTACGGCGATAAAATCAAAGATGCGGCTCTTTTTGCGGTAGGCGCGTTCAAAACAGGCGCGGATAAGTTCGGCGAAACCATTCAAGACATAAAAAGCAAAGACATGGTGAAAAAAGGCGAACAGACAATCGACGCGGTCAAAGAAACAAGCGGCAATATCAAGAACGACATCAAGCGCGAAGTGGAAGACCTCAAGTGCATGGTTGCGTCGATTAACGATGAGCAAGCCCCTAACGAAAAAGTCGAAGACTTGTTTGAGTCTGCAATTAACGCAGGTGAAGCCGCTGCCGGGGCAGTCGCGGATGCTGCGGAAGCTGTCGTGGACGCGGTTACAGACAAAGTCGCTGATGTGGCTGACGCACTCAAAGATGAAGACGAGATTTGAGGTAATTCAAATTAACAACAATAACACCCCCGAACGGGGGTGTTTGTTTTCAAAAATCTCAAAACAATAAGAGGTATTATGAACTTCACTCACAATCTTCACAAAAAAGTATTAGTTTTGCTCTTCTCTGCCCTTGTTTTAGCGGGAACAGGGCTGACTTTTGCGACGCTCCCTGAGCATCGCGGAGAGCGTATGCCTTTTTCGCCTAACGAAAACCGCTATTTTCTTCCATTTCTCGCGCCGGACTTTGGCGGGTATTTCAGCGGTTTTTTCAGCAGGCGCCCGAATAACATTCGCAGCAAGCAGTTTATGGACAGGTTCGATACTTTTGTGGCAGACCGCTTCTTTCTGCGTGAAGAGCTGATTATCTTGCAAAACGGGCTTGAACTTCTTCGCGGCAAAACGCAAATCAATGATGTTTACAACATTGGCGACCGCCTCGTGTTGGCTTGGGAACGGCAATCGCAGCAAGAGCAGTTCGCCCTGAGCCTCAGCGCGATTGACACTTTCGCCGGGTTCATGCACGAAAATCACGAAGCGCGGAGTTTCATCATGCTCATACCCACAGCTTATGAGGTGTACAGAGACTCGCTGCCTGCTAACGCGCCTGCGAATGCGCCCCCTGATTCATCGGGAGGTTTTAATCACTCTGACCAGCTTGCTTTTATCGCCGGCGTGTATGAGGGCTTAGAGCATCTTCGTTCTGTTGACGCGGCGACTCTTCTGCACAAACACCGCAGCGACTATATCTTCTACCGCACTGACCATCATCAGACGGCTTTCGGCGCGTATTTGTCTTACACTGCACTGTCGGCGCGTCTTGGTTTTGAGCCTCTGAACTTAGCGAGCTTCAACATCGAACACGCAAGCTCTTCTTTTCGCGGAACGCTGTTTTCGCGGACTCTGAACAGCCGCATCACACCTGACCTTATTTCGCTGTATACGCCCAAAATCAACGCCCCGGAACTGCTGCTGTATTTCATGGGGGAAGACGTTACCGAACAGCGCGGCGACCTCTTTTGGCGTGAATATCTTTATGCCGACGAAAACCACAACGACAAGTACATGGTGTTCATGGGCGGGAATTACCCGATTGTACAAATCGACACAGACGCTAATAACGACCGCGCTATTCTGATTTTCAAAGACAGCTACGCAAATGCGATTTTGCCGCTTCTTGCCAACCACTACAGCCGAATAACAGTAGCTGATATGCGCTATATTCGCGGGGGGATTGACGAGTTCATTGGTTTGAGCGAATATGAACAAGTTTTGTTTCTATATTCAGTCCCGAATTTTGAGGAAGCAATTATTGCAAAAGAACTCACAGAGCTTGGCAACTTGGCTGATTTGAAATTTATGTAAATTTGAGCTGCTCGGAATAAAAGGCGACGCTTCGTAAATACTATTTTAGCGATATATTCGCGAATATGTATTTAGAATGTTTATAAAGTCTTTTGTAAGGAGTTGAAAGATATGATGGATAAAGTAGCATTGTTTATTCTTCTGCTCGGCGGATTGAACTGGGGGAGCGTTGGTTTGTTCCGGTTCGACGTGATTGCGTGGGCATTCGGCGGAGCAGGCGGCGTGGTCAGCAGAATCGTTTACGTTCTGTTCGCGCTTTCGGCAGTTTGGTGCTTCTCTCTGTTCTTCCGCAGAAACGAGATTGTTGAATCAGACCGCCATCACAGGCACAGCCACAGCTTTGACTGATAAAGCAAGAGCAGGGTACTAACTCTGCTCTTTACATATGTTTTTCCATTACGATTGCATCGTCGTCGCCGTAATAACCGCGCCGCCTCCCGATTTGCGTGAACCCGAATTTTACATATAACGCCATTGCCGCGCTGTTCCCGCACGCGACTTCCAAGAAAACCCGCTTCGCGCCGCCGCCCTCACACTGCCGCAAAAACGCCGACAAAATCGCAGAACCTAATCCGCCGCCGCGCCGCTCAGGCAGAACGCCGATTCGCAGAAGCTCGCATTCGTCCCCAAACCGCACGCCGAGTGCGTAGCCGTAATCCTCAAGGACTATAATCGAGTTCTCGTTCAGGGTTACGCTCTTCCATGATGCGTCATCGAAACAGGCTCGCTCAAAGGCGAGGATTTGCTCATTCATACTAACACCCGCGGCACTCTCCCTGCGACTGCGCAGGTGATTTCGTAGGGGATTGTTCGCAGTTGCTTTGCAATATGCTCAATCGACGTTTTTCGGCTTTCCTGCGAGTAAACCAACACCTCATCGCCGACTTTTGCACCGGGGATTTCGCTCACATCTATGATAATGTATTCCATGCACACTCGTCCGCGAATCGGGCAGGGAACGCCACCCACCATAACAAACCCTATGTTAGATAAAGCCCGAGAGTATCCGTCCGCGTAGCCTACAGGAACGACAGCAAGCCATGAGGGCGACTCTGTTTCATAGGGCATCTGCGCGGGTGCGTCGGTAACATAAGTTCTTCCGTAACCGACAGGCGTACCCGCCGCCACCTCACGAATGTGCGTAATCTGCGATTTCAACGACATCACCGGAACCAGCCCCGCAGTTCCGTTATCGCCGAACCCGTACAACCCGAGACCTGTGCGAATGAACTTCCCCGAAAAGCGCGCGTTTTGGCAGTGATTCAGCGCGCCTCCTGTATTTTGCGAATGATAGGGTAATTTATACTCGTCGGCGAATTTGACGATTTTCGCCTGCTGGTGTTGTGTAAAAGCAATGTCTTCCTGTTCAAGGGAGTCTGCGCAGGAAAAATGCGTAAACAACGCCTCAGTTTGCAGAGGGCGAATGTCCATGATTTCGTCAAGCTCCGAATGTTCACCGATTCCCGTCCGTGTCATTCCTGTATCGACCTTGACGTGTATGCGAATCTGTGAGCCGGCTGCACACAGTTCACGGGCGTACTCAACACTGCCGACGGCTTGTATAAAATCACCCTCTGCCACTGCCCCCGCGAGCTGTGCAGGTGTTCTCCCAAGAATCAAAACATCGCTTCGGGCACCGAGCAGTTCGCGGATTTGCGCGGCTTCGCCCAAGTTCGACACCGCGAAATGCTTGACACCCTGCTGCGCTAAAATCGGCGCGACTAAATCAAGCCCGTGTCCGTAAGCGTTCGCTTTCACAACTGCCATGACCTCTTTACCCCTATTACGCTCTCGAATACGTTCAAGGTTGTTTTTGAGGGCGGCGGCATTTATTTCAACTTTTGTTGCATTCATTGGCAAAAACCCCTTGAATTTTATTGTTTTTTATGGTACAATTATTCTTATGTAGTATGGAGGGGTGATATGTTTAACAAAATCGTAAATAACATTGCACGTAAAATCGCTAAGCATAAGAAAGAACAAAATCGCCGTCGCAGAAGCAACTGGTACATCTACCTGATTAGTTTCGCGGCAACTTCGCTGATTCTTGTGCTTTTCATAACAGCTTTTCAAGACCTGTTTTTTCCGCAAGCCAACACAGCTTCTTTTGACCGCACAGGCCGGGCGACTTATCTCCCCGAGGCAGAACTCGACACGACTGTGCTGTTCATGATGAGTGATGAACCCGGCGGCGTTCCGCGATTGTTTATGCTTATGAACTATCGCCCCCGTGAGGGTGTAATCGCCCTTGTTCCGCTCAGTGCTGACACACGAGTCGCGACTCGGGCGGACACCGGGCGCCTTTCCGATATTTACCGAAACGGCAGGTCGGAGTTAGTTGTTTCGGCAATCAACCACACTTTCGGGATTGATTGCAAGTATTATGTTAAGTTTGACAGAGCCGCTTTCACCACTTTTACTGCTAATTTAGGCGAAATAGCAGTAATTGTTCCGAGTGCCTTTCAGGGCGGAGGGCTTGTTCTTGACGTGGGCGAGCATGATTTGTCGGGGGCAGAGTTGTTCCAGTATATGAACAACGCCGACTTTCAGCAAGTCGGCGCGGAAAGTTCCGGTCAAACGGGGCTTAATATAATAGGGGGGGCAATGAGGGCTTTCATAAACACCAACCTGCGTAATATGTTCGAAAACGAAATCAGCGGGGCGTTTAACCGCGTGATTAACAACACGACGACTAACGTAACCTATCCGGACTTTGTTGCTTATCAGCGGGCGTTTCACCACACGTCTAACAATACAATCACCCCTGCGAGTGTGTATGTTCCTGAAGGCACACACACAGAAGATGAATTTATCATATCTGATGAGGCGTTAAACCATATAAAATTCCTTTTCGCCGTTTATGCCTGAGTGCCTAAACCAACTGCCAATTGTCAACTGTCAAAGCGTCCATGTTCCTTTATTCGCCGACTTAATCGTAACCACACCCGTAGCTGTGTCGATAATCATGGTACGCCCGAAGTCTTGCCCTGTGTCTTGTTTCAGAATAGGGATTCGCAAAGCCGACAAAGCCTCTTTCACAGCGGCGACGTTGCGTTCGCCGATGTTGAAGCGGTCATTCCCGACCTTGAACATGACTGCACCCCCTGCGATTTTCGCTTGAAGCCCTATTTTGCTCACCCCCATTTGCGTCATCTTCGTGAGCATATCAGGGATTGCCGTGTCTGCGAACTTCATTCGGTTAATCGCACCCTCTCCCGATGTTTTGCTGTCAGGAAGCATTATGTGCGACAACCCTGCGATTTTCTTAGCTTTGTCGTACAGGCAAATCCCGACGCACGAACCCAGCGCGTAGGTTACAAGACCTTTCGGCGCGGTTTCGATTTTCCAATCGGATATACCGACACTTGTGTTTCCCATTTCTTCACCTTACTCGATTCCGAGCCTTTCGAACATATTTTTAAGGGATTCTACCGTCGGGATAAGCAACATATTCGATTTCATTTTGATTCCGTCAAGCTCGATTACCTTGTCGATACACATGAGTTGTTCGCCGATTTCGCCAAACTCGATTACAGGGACGCTCATAACTGCGCCGAACATATCAATCGTGAAAGACGGTGTTTCCACGCCGATTGCAAGCCCCGCAAGAGATGTTATGGCTGTAATGTATGAATGGCTCATGATATTGCCGATTTCTGTGAGTGCGGAAATTTCATCTTCGTTGAGTGTGTCAAGGGTTACTGTGCGTTCTCCGAAAAACGCGCTGAGAACAGCTTGAGCAAACTCCTGCTCAATGGTCATGAGAATCATTCCTTCAACATCGTCTTTCAGGCGAACCAAAACCGCTGCTACCGTTTCTTCGGGGCAGCCGTTTTTTTCGATTGCTTCTTGGAAAGACAAAAACTTGACTTCGGGCATACTGATTACAACCTCACAGCCTACCATCGCCGAAAGCGCAGTACTCGCGTTGCCGGAACCTATGTTTCCTATTTCTGTAAGCACGTCAATGTGAACGTCTTTCAAATCCTCGAATTTTTTCATGTTTTTTCCCCTTTTGTATTATTCGGCGCAGTGCGGACACCGCACCCTACAGTTTTACGCTAATTCGCCCCAGGCAGTGATTTCGCCTTTGAACACTTCGCTTAAATCTTTCATGCTGATTTTTTCAACAGGGTTCGCGGGGTGTACGATAATCGCGATTGCGTCAATCGCCATGATTGCAAAATCAAGCTGATTACTCTCGACTTCTCGGGATACCATGCCTATATCGAACACGCCGCTCAGGGTGTTCAATTCCCCTGCCCCCGAACCGATTGCGTTGAGTTCAATCTTCGCTTTCGTATCAGCTAAGCTTTCATACGCATTGATGAGAAGCTGCATTCCGGGTTCCATCGACGTTGCCCCGCCGATTGCTATTGTTCCTGCCGCGCCGTTTGTCTCAAATGCGTAACGCTCTGACGATGTTCCTGTTTCGTTGTAGGGAATGTGTCCGCGTTCTGCGATTACCGCCTGCCCCTCATCTGAGAAGATAAAGTTCCAGAAATCTTGCGCTGCGTCAGACAAATCGCCGGTTTTCACCAAGTTGAAAGGACGCTGCAGTGAATACTTTCCGCTCAAGACGTTCTCCAAGGTTGGCTCTGTGCCGTCGATTACAAGTGATTTCACAGTCTCCCGCAGAACCCCGAATGTCACATAACCGATTGCCAACTCGTTTGATTCAATCACTGTGAGCATTTGCCCCGTACTGCCCACGATTTCCGCATCCCCGGTTACTGCGTCGTCGCCCTCGTCGTCGATAAACGGCACAAGGTCTACGAGTGTTGTACGTGTCCCGCTTCCGGGATTACGTGATACCACCTGAATGCCTTTTTCGAGAATGTCCTGATTTAATCCCCCGGTGTTTTTGTCATCGCACGCACTCAGCACGATTGCGGTGAATGTCAACGCCGCCGCCGCAAGAATAGCTGTGATTTTTCTTTTCGCTCTTGTTTTCATAATCTGTCTCCTTCATTATGATGATGAATATTTTCAAGGCAAGTCTGCCCATGTGTTGAACTCGCCCAAGTACAATGCGCGTAAATCTTCTGTGCTGATATTTGTCAGCGGGTTCGCGTGGTTTACTATAATCGCCAGTGCGTCAATCGCTACCGTCGCCGACTCTAACCCGTAATCGGGGTTGACTTCGCGGTGTACCATGCCTATGTCGAACATTCCGTCAAGGGCACCCTGTTCGCCTACACCCGAACCGCCGCCTTCAATGATGATTACGGCTTTGTCGGTAATCAAGCTCATACCACTTTGAGCGTCAGTCAAGTCCACAGCTTCATTAAACATATAGTGAACCGCATGGTGTTCTGCATGAGTGTAAACACTAATCGGCAGGTCGAATAAACTCTGCTCCCTTGCTTCCTCTTCGCCTACACCACCCGTATTGCCGGGTGCTTCCTCACACGCAGCTAAAAAAGCCAAACCCAGTGCGAGTGAAAGCAAAATCGCGACTATTTTCTTCATAGCTCTTATCTCAAGTTATTGATAATTCTCATAAGTTCGTCAGACGTTTGAATCGCCCGCGCATTTAATTGATATGAGCGTTGCGTTTCAATAATGCGTACCATTTCCCCTGCCAAATCCACTGCCGACATTTCATAAGCCATAGGAACTTTTACTCCTGCGGGGTTCGCCACAGCCGCCCCCGAACGCTCAGTCACCACGAAGCGATTATTCGCTTCTTGGTCTAATCCCCAGTTATTCGGCACGGTGAACATTCCGATTTGCGCGTACAGTTCCGTATAGTCAATCTCTGTCGAAGGCTCTCCATTACTGCCAATCTCGAAAGGCACGATAATTCTGTTGCCGTCGAAATCAAGAACAAAATCGCCGAATCCGTTGACAAGCTCCCACACGCCTTCACTCGTTTCAGAAATGCCGAATCTTCCGTCGCGGGTCAAAAACGTGTTCCCGTACCGGTCTAACGTCATGAAAAAGCTCATGTCTACTAAGGCGAAATCTAACGGCATATCAGAGAATGTAATCCCTGCTTCTTGCCACATGAGGTCGGTTTTATAAACTCTTGCGCCGTGCCCTGTCTGCCAGAGGTCGCCGCGATTCGGGTGTTGGTGTGTGTAGAGGCACTCCGCAAAGCTCGGACGCAAGGACTTAAATCCGACTGTGTTGACATTAGCCACGTTGTTCGCATACACGTCAAGTGCTTGCTGCTGCGCGATTAAACTCGTGCGTGATGTGTAAAAAGATATGTTCATTATAGTTCTCCTTTAAGTTTGGTATGGTTTGTATTTGTAGGGAACGCATTCATGCGTTCCGCCTGTTTATGCGCGGTTTACCTGTTTATATTCGCTAAGTCCGCAGTTCTGCTGTTAAGGGAATCAAAGGCTTTCAGAATCGCGCTGTTGGCTTCGAAAAGCCGCTGAATCTCAATCATTCGCGTCATCTCTCGATTAGGGTCCACGTTAGATTTCTCAAACGCACCTTGAATGACATGGAACATCAACCCCTCCGGCAGAATATCAGTTCCTCTGCCGTCGTGAGAGAACAAATTATCCGCGACTTTGCGGACATTATCAGTCGGCGCAATATAAGTCAACCGCAGAGTGTCAATCACCTCACCGAACTCGCCGCCGCGAATTACGCCGTCGTTATCAATCACGAAATCGTGATGCCCGATGTAAATATCGCCGTCTTGCCCTTGCACACGCCCCGAACTTCCGAGAGCCAAGAAGCCCATGTTATCAAGCTCGAACTGCCCTGCGCGGGTGTTAAAGGTATCCCCGTAACGATTAGTCACGTTGAAATACACGTCCCCCCACAGCGCGACATCGAAGCGGCTGTCGGTGAATTCAAGCCCGCCCTGTTCCAGCAGAGTATGAGACTCTTCCACGTAAGTCTGCTGAAAAGTCCCCGAGTGAGTCGCTTTGCGTTTTTGCACCCAGATTAACTCATCTTGAAAAGTGTTTAAGCTCACTCTGTCTTTGCGAAACCCCGACACGCCAATCCCCGCGATATTGTTGCTCACCGCATCAAGCTCCCGCTGTTTGACTATCATCGCCTGTGCGGCGTTGTAATATCCTCTCATGAACATGGATTAAATCCCCCTTATATAATACTCAAGTTTTTGTCTTAACATAATCATACATTTCGAATGTATTTGGCACACCCGCGATTCCGTGACCCCGAGAACATCAGCAATTTCGCTAAGCTTCAAGTTCTCATAATAATACAAGCTTACCACTTGCTTTTCTTTAGGTTTGAGTCCGTCAATCGCCTCTGCGACCATCTTCTTGCGTTCCTGAACATACAACCGCGTATCAACTCCGCCGCTCGGTGTGGTGTGATTGCTCTGCCCGCCGAACAAGCTGAAATTGTCTTCATACAACAGCTCTTCAAAAGACAGCGTGTTCGTGTTCGCCGTATCCGCGAGCATTTTCTCGAACTTTTCTTCTGTCAGTTCTAACTCCTCTGCCAACTCCGCATTCGTCGGCGTTCGCTCCAAGCGATTGTACAACACCCCATACGCTTCTTCAAGGCGCCTCCCGAATTTGCGGACACTCCGCGGAATCCAGTCTTGCTTGCGTATGTAATCTATTATCGCGCCTTTGATTTTAATTGTCGCATATGTTTCAAACTTAACTCCGCGCCCTGGTTCAAAACTCTCGACTGCGCTAATCAGCGCAAGCATTCCCTCGTTGACTAAATCCTCAACCTCAAACCCCTTGGCATACATATTTCGCAGAACTACCGCCGTCTTGCTCACCATATTCATATGCTGCAAGACAATCTCATTGCGTACTCCCACATCGCGAGTGGTGGTGTATTTGTGGAATAAATCTGTCATAATACACCTCCCTCACTGAACTTCTACGCCATCGCGATATTCCCGATGCTTTGAATTTGCACAACACTGTCGATTTCGTTATAGCTCAGCACAACGACGCCCGGAACAAACTGGTCGGTGAGTTTCTTGAAATACACGCGAACAATCGGGCTTGTCAGGATAATCACTTGGGGAATAACGTCTTTGACTTTTTCGACCTCTGCGCCGGTAACACCCATGATTTGCTGGATTACATCAGGGTCAAGAGACAGAAAACTGCCCTTGTCAGATTTCTTGACGTTCGCGATAATCGTGTCTTCTATGCGCGGGTCTAAGGTAATAACGCGCAGGGAATTCGCCTCCGCGAACTTGCGGGTAATCGTCCGCTTGAGTGCTTGACGAACATACTCAACAGCAATGTCAATATCTTTGAGGGAAGCGATATTTTCTGCAAGAGCCTCAAGGATTGTTTCCATATCGCGAATAGGCACGCCTTCTTTTAGCAGCATACAGAGAACTTTCTGCAAATATCCGATTGAAACGATGTTTGGAATCAAATCCTCCACAACTGCAGGGTTGGACTCTTTCATGTTATCAACCATAGTCTTAACGTCTTGCCGCGAAAGAACTTCGTGGCAGTGCTTACGGACTATTTCCGACAGATGCGTAATCATAACCGACACAGGGTCAATGAGAGTGTATCCCGCCACATCCGCGACGACTTTCTTGTCCTCGCTAATCCAACGCGCAGGAATGCCGAATGCAGGCTCAATTGTATCAATCCCCTCCACGTGATTGACAACATCTCCGTTATCAATCGCCAGGTAGTGGTCAGTGAGTATTTCGCCGCGAGTAATTTCCTCACCCTTAATCTTAATGAGGTACTGGTTAGGGTTAATTTCAGGATTGTTACGCATTCGCACAGAAGGGAAAACCATTCCCATTTCCTGGGCGAACTGCTTGCGGAACAGCACCACACGCTCAATTGTCGAACCGCCGCTTTTCTCGTCTACCAAATGCAGGAGTGAATAGCCGAACTCCATTTCAATTTGCTCCACATTGAGCAGCTTAAACACGTTATCTATGTTTCGATAATAGCTTTCTTCGCCCGCGCTGCCGTTCCCGGGTAATGCTTCCATCTCGTCCATCATTGCTTGCTCGGAAGCTAATGCCATCTCAAGTTGTTGGCGTTTTTGATTGCGCGAAATAGCATACCCGAAGCAAATCAAAGCAATGCCAATCAAAAGCAAGATTGGCCACGGAAATCCCGGGAGCATCATAAGCGCGAGAATGGTCAGCCCTGTGATATACATAATCGTAGGGTTCTGCGTGAATTGCTTCCTTACATCAAAGTTGAAAGAGTTCTCTGTCCCTGCTCGAGTTACAACCATACCCGTAGCAGTCGAAATCATAAGCGCGGGAATCATCGACGAAAGCCCGTCACCCACAGTCAAGAGGAAATACGTGTCAAGTACAGTCCCGAACTCCATATCGAACATAACAAGCCCGATAATTCCGCCTGCTATCAGTGCGACTAAGGCGGTGATGATTGACATAATCGCGTCGCCCTTAACAAACTTGGTCGCACCGTCCATCGCCCCGAAGAAGTCCGCCTCCCGCTGGACTTTTACGCGACGGGCTTTGGCTTCCTCATCTGTGATTGCCCCTGTATTCAAGTCCGCGTCGATTGCCATTTGTTTACCCGGCATTGCGTCGAGAGTAAACCGCGCCGCAACTTCCGACACACGCTCCGAACCTTTGGTGATAACAAGAAAGTTAGTAATAACAATGATGATAAATACAACAAACCCGACTACGGCATTGCCGCCCATTACGAATCTGCCGTAAGTTGCGATTACTTGCCCTGCCGCCGCGACTCCTTCGCCTGTAGGCGGCGGAGCAGCATTCTGCAAAATCAGCCTGAGCGTCGATATACTCAGTGCTAATCTGAAAACCGTGGTAATAAGCAAGACCGTCGGGAAAATGCTGAATTCAAGAGTTTCTTTGACATACATGGTCATGAGCAGTATGATTACCGCCAAAGACACGTTGATAATCAGCAGAAAGTCAACCAACTGCGTAGGCAGAGGAATAACAATAGCCAACACGATTGTTATAACAAAAACCGCGAATACGTTATTTAGCATCTTTTTAATCATGTGGCTTTTTCGTCCTTCCGTTTTTAATTTTAACTGTCAATTGTCAACTCTCAACATTATCAAGTGTAATGCCCTTCGCCGTGTACATATCCGTCAGAATAATCGCGATTGCGTTATACAAAGACGGCGGTATTTCATGCCCGACTTCGACTGTGTCGTAAAGCTCTTTCGCTAAGGGGCGATTTTCAGCAATATAAATCTCGTGTTCCTCTGCGATTGTGATAATCCGAAGAGCAACCGCGTCTTTGCCTTTAGCTGTAACTTTCGGTGCCATAAGATTGTTTTCGCGGTCGTAAGAAATCGCGATTGCATAGTGCGTCGGATTTCGGACGATTACATCAGCTTGCGGAACTTGCTCCATCATTCGCATTTGAGCGACTTCTCGCTGCTTTTGCTTGATTTTGCTCTTAATAAGCGGGTCTCCCTCGATTTGTTTATACTCGTCTTTGACTTCCTGCTTAGACATCTTGAGCTTCTTTTCATACTGATACCACGAGAACAGATAATCCCCCGCCGCAACAAAAATGAAAAGCACGATAATCAGCATAACAAGCGAGAACGTCTCCGTCGCGAGGTAGAGTATACCCTGCCGCAATTCCATACGGGTGAGGTCGTAAAGTTCGTTCATTCGCCCGATTGCACGGTCAAACACGAGAGCCATTATCACAGCAATAACAATCGTGCCTTTGATAACTTCCACGAATGTTTGCAAAGAAAAGAGTTTCTTTACTCCGCTAATGGGGTTAAGTTTGCTGAACTTAGGCTTGAGCGGCTTCATGGTAAACAACCCTCTTGTTTGAACAATCGACGCAAGGGCGGGAATCGCAAACCCCACAAGCAGTATAGGTGCGGCAATCAAGGCAAAAGAAACCATGATAAATCGCATAAGTTCTAACACTTCTGTTTCGCCGAAAACCTCTGTCCTTGTGAGTAAAATGCCGTCGCTTGTGGTTACAATCAGCCTCTGGAGCATATATCTTCCTACAAGGAAAAAGGTGAAGAAAATCAACGCCAAGCTAATTGCAGTAGTGGCGTCTTTACTCTGCAAGACATTACCTTCTTTTTCGCGAGAATCCCTGCGCCGCTTTGGTGTCGCCTTCTCCGTTTTTTCTTGACCGCCTCCGCCGCCCATGCTCTCTCACCTCGCTTTGTTATGGCTTTCCGGCTCTTATCCCGCTCGGCTTTTATCCACCCCCGCCGGCTTTTATCCACCCCCGCCGCCTAAGGCGTACAGCACTTCAAACAAATCTTCGAACATGATTGACATAAGATTTGCGACAAAGTCAGACACAACCGGTGTAATCATAGCAATTGTGAAAAACCCGAACAAAACCCGCATTTGTATGTTTATAACAAAAATCTGGATTTTCGGAACAGCTTTCATAATTACGCCGACGGCGATTTGCAAAACAGTCTGCGATACAATCAGCGGCATAGCCATTCGCACAGCAAGAATGAAAATCTCTGAAAAATACCACACGATATGAAACGCCATTGCGTGCCAATCTTCCGTCAGTTCGAAGCCAATCGGAATAATTTGATACGAATGGTAGAACAAGTTAATATAGCTGAGATGCCCGCCTGCCAAAAAGAAATACACCACGAACATATAGTAATACAAGTTCGCCATAATCGGCATTGTTACACCCGTAGAGGGGTCGAACATTTCTGCCATTGCGAGTGAAATCTGGAAATCCATGAGTTTTCCCGCAAGAATAATGACATTGAGAATCATGTTCACAAAAAAGCCGAAGAAGAAGCCAATCAATGCCTCAAGAGATAAAACAATCCCGAAATGCAGCATAGATTCAGGGATAAATCCGACTGTGTCCCCGCCCATAGCTCCGAGCATTACAAATGTCAATACTATAGACATAGCGACACGCACCACAGCCGGCACCGTCGAACGCCCGAGAATCGGGTTGAATATGAAAATCCCTGTAACCCGCGCAAAGATGATTAGTCCTGCTACAAAATTATAGAGAATTAAGTCCCATACATCTTGAAAGCTCTCCAACTTCGCTCTCCTTCGCACCCGTTACGGTTCGCTACATTCCTATTTGCGACACACGCTCAAAAATTGTTTTCATGAAATCCATGCTCTGGTTCATCATCCACGGCCCGAAAATCAGAAGCGCGACTGCAATTCCGATTAGTTTCGGCGCGAAAGTCATTGTCTGTTCCTGCACTTGAGTTGCGGCTTGCAAAATCGCGATTATCAGCCCGATTCCCATAGCCATAAGCAACATCGGCGCAACCATTCGGATTGCTAACCACAGTGCTTCACTGAAAACGCTGAGTACTATTTCAGGTGACATAATCTTTCCTCCTCATTTTGCCTCGCGTTTCGTCAAGCTATCCCCTCCGGCGCGGCAGAGCCACCCCTCCGGGGAATCGCTCTTGTTTTGCCTAAGTCCCGGGTAGCTGATAGTTGAACGACTCCACAAGCGTTCCCACGAGCAGTTCCCAGCCGTTCACAAGAACAAAAAGCATAAGCTTAAACGGCATCGAAATCATTGCCGGCGGAAGCATCATCATACCCATTGACATGAGCGTCGCCGCGATTACCATGTCGATTACCAAGAAAGGTATAAACAAAAAGAAACCCATCTGAAACGCCCGCGACATTTCACTCACCATAAATGAGGGGATTACAACGCGCATGGGAAGCTCATCGTGGGTGAACATATTCTCTCTGTCGAACTCATAGTAATACATGGGCGTGCCGTCTTCGCTCAAGTCATAGAGCGTCAATTCCGCCATATCCATGAAAAAGTTCATGCTGTCATTCGAAGTTTGCATGAGCATGAACCGCTTCAGCGGGCCCCCGGCAGCTTCGACTGCCTCCCAGGCGGTGAGTTCCCCGTCTATGTGCGGCTGATACGCTTCGTCGTTGATTTCCGCGAACACAGGCCACATGATGAACATAGTCAAAAACAGCGCAAGCCCGACTAACACTTGGTTCGGCGGCGTTGACTGCGTACTCATCGCGTTTCGCATAAATCCGAGAACAATGATAATCCGCGTAAACGAGGTCATCATCAGAAGAATCGACGGCGCGACAGAGATAATCGTAATCAGCAGAAGTATTTGCAGCGGCTGAGAGCCGTCAACACCAATCAACTCTTCAAGAGCTGAACCCGGCGTCGGCGACATGGTGTCCGCTCCTTCTGCGCCGCCCTCGTTTGCGACGGCGGTAGGCGCGTCGGCGACAGGGGTAGGCTCGTCTGCAAAAATGGGAAGCGTAAACGCTGCAATCAACAGAAAAACGACAACGACAAAAGTAGTCCCTGCCTGCAAAAATTTTGCAATATTACGCTTCGTGTTTTTCTTTATATTTTTCCTTGATTTCACGTTACTTTTCTTCCTTTTGTTTAAGCCCTATGCTGTTGCGAAAAGCGATTCCCAACGCTTCCTTAAAACTGCGCTGCTGCCTGGTGTCATGCCCGTCTTGATTTAGCGCGTCTTCAGTATACTCGAGATACTCGCTCAAGCTCATATCCAAGTCAGCGATTTTTTCAACACTTTGAGAAGTTACGCCTATTAGCACTAATTTCCCAGCGACGTTAGCGACAAGCATCGCCGAATCCCGCCCGAGCATTGCACGGTCAAGAACACGAAGCCGCCCGCCGGACGCGGAAATGCGTCTGCTGAATCTTCTGAGACCGTACATAGTAAGGAAAAACAGCCCCAGAACCCCAAACAGGGAGAGTAACATTTTCAGATATTCCATAATGATTAACTACCCCATACCAAGACAAGAGGAAAAATCACTAAGCGTGTCCCTCCTCTTGAACTTTTAGTTATTACCCCGAGCTTACCCTAAAATCTTAGTAACGGTCTGGAGAATTCTGTCGGGTTTGAACGGCTTAACAATGAAGTCAAGCGCGCCGAGTTTTATCGCTTCAACAACCATCGCTTCTTGTCCCATAGCGGAACACATGATAATCTTCGCGGTAGGATTTTTCGCTTTAATCTCGCTCAAAGCTTCGATTCCCGTCTTATTGGGCATGGTTATGTCCATGACAACGAGGTCAGGGCTTTCCGCCTCGTACATCTGACAAGCGATTTCGCCGTCCGCCGCCTCAATAATGTTGGTAAAGCCGTTTTTGGTCAACGTATCTTTGATGAGCATTCTCATGAACGCCGCGTCATCGACCAACAAGATTTTCTTATCCATAGTATATTGTTCTCCTTAATAAATATTAACTGTTATAATTATTCCTCACCCAAGGAATTACTGCCCTGCAAAATCACTCTTTTCCGAGTGAGTCCATAAACTTCGACTTGATAATCTCTGTAATGCGAACAGCAAAGTTGTCGTCGATTACCACTACGTCTCCGCGAGCAATCAAGTTCCCGTTGACAACAACATCAACCGGTGCCCCCGCTTGGCGTTCGAGTTCGATAATCGTGCCTTGCGAAAACTCAAGGATTTCCTTAACACGCTTGCGAGTAGTCCCGATTTCGACAGAAATCTGAAGCGGAACACCCATAAGAAGCTTGAGGTTATCCTTTTGGTCACCCGAAAGCCCCGAATCAAACTGCTCAAACTGATGGAGCTGAGCGTTCTGAATGTTAATCGGCGGATAGCCTCCGTAAGGCGACGGCGGATAATAACCAGCGTAAGGCGGCATTTGCGGCATCGGCATTCCTTGAGGCGGATAGCCCTGCATTTGCGGTGGCATTCCTTGCGGCGGATAGCCCTGCATCTGCGGCGGCATTCCTTGAGGCGGCATTCCGGGGGCTGCAGCTTGAGGTGCGTCCCCTGCAGGAGCAGGTGTCGGCGCAGGCGCAGATTTCGCATTCTTAGCGGCAGCTTCAGCCTCAGACTCTTGCGCATTCATTTCCATGAGCCTTTCAGACAGCTCTTTCGCGAGGCTGAGTTTCAGCACAGACACGAATTCCGAGTCAATGATGTCTTCAATCGTGAGACGGAAAGTAACAGTAACAATTTCCTCATCTACTGCAAAATCAGTATCTTGAGAGAAGTCAATCAAATCCATGACACGGGGTTCCGGTGCAGAAATGTCGATGTTCAAGTTAAGAAACTTCGACAACGCAGTCGAACACGAACCCATCATTTGGTTCATGACTTCAGATACTGCACTTATGTTGAGTTCATCGAACTCAAAGTCAGGCTGAAGCACAAGGGGTTGCCCCATAAGCTGGTTCAGAATCATCTGAACATCATTTTGTTTCAGCAACATGAGGTTAGTGCCCGTAATCCCCTTAGTGTAGACGATTTTTACGCAAATCGCGGGTTCGATGCCGTCGCGTTTAATATCCCCCGCTTTGATTACGTCAATCGTAGGTGTAGTAATAAGAACCTTGGTATCGAGAAGCTCGGAAACTGCGGTAGCCGCACTCCCCATTCCGACGTTCATTATTTCGCCTATTGCATCTTTTTGAATATCTGTGATTTCAAAATTCGCCATTAGTCTGTCCGCTCCCTTTCATTACGTTCCGCTGTTTGCACGACTGTTGTTTACAGGTCGCTGCGCAGTACGTTTTCAATTTTGATTGCCTTTTGATTGTTGAAAATGCCCAACTTCCCGTCGAACCACGTTTTGCCGCCTATATTGAGTTCAATGTTGCTGTCAATGCCTTTGCCGAGCGGAATAATATCGCCGGTCTGCAAATTCATGATATCAAGCATATCGAGATTCGTCTCACCGAGAACCGCTGTAACATTCAGAAGCGATTGAGAAAGAGTGGTGATTATGTTTTCTCTGCGCTCTTCCTCTTTTGAGACTCCGCTCTTCCTTGCGCCTTTTGCGCTGAAAGTCGCGTATTTCTGCATAACGCTGTCTAACTCGAGAGCAGGAATGCACACAGACACAATCGCCTTAACATCATTGATATGAACGTCCATCATAGCGATTGCCATAGCGTCATCGTACCCGATACTGGAAATTGCCCTCGCATTTGTCTCGATTTTAGCGAGCTTCGGCCGCACGTTGACGTAGTTTTCCCAGGGTTCTTGAAGCAAATTTACCATACTCGAAACTATCCCGCGCATGACGCTGATTTCAATTTCCGTGAAGTCTCTGTCCGCCTCGTCGCTATTACCGCGACCGCCGAGCAATCGGTCAATCATGGTATAAGTAATCGAATTGGAAAGCTGAACAATCGCAGAAACATCTTCGATTTCTTCGTCATTGATTTCGAGTTCCGCGAGCCCCATCATAACATAATCGGGGAGTGCGTTATTGAACTCATAGTATTTTTGCTCCTCTACCGAAACAAGGGAAACTTTGCAGTAAAGCCGAAGTAAACCCGTGTAGTAGGAAGACAAAAGCCGCGCATAGTTGTCGAAAATATTGTTCAAAACTTTCAGACGTTCTTTGGTAAGCTTCTTGGGCGACCTGAAGTCATAATCGCGTACTGCGATTTCGGTAGTCCCGACGACAGGTGCTTCGCCCGCTGAAATACCGCTCAGCATCGCGTCTATCTGTTCTTGCGTAAGAGCATCAGCCAACTTTGTTCACCGTC
>WQXP01000005.1 GCA_009784765.1 Oscillospiraceae bacterium
GTTGTCCTCGGCGCACTCGTCGGTCGCGCTGTCACGGTTGTACTCGGCGCGCTCGTCGGTCGCGTCGTCGCCGCAGTCGTCGGACTTGTGGTTGGTGCTGTTGTCTGCAATTCTGTCGTCGCCGCAGTCGTCGGACTTGTGGTTGGTGCTGTTGTCTGCAATTCTGTCGTCGCCGCAGTCGTCGCGACTGCCGCCGGCACAGATGGTGTCATTTCGTTGAGTGTTTCCGGCTCTGTTGTAATTGCTGTTGGTACTTCTGCCGCGATTGCTCTCGTCGGCTCTGTTGCGATTGGTTCTGTGGTTGCGGAGGTGGTTGCAGGAGTGCTTTCGAGAACTCCTGTATCGCCGCGGTCCGGGAGCAGCCAAAACCCCGCGACTACAATAGCGAGAGCCGCCGCCGCACTCGCGAAAGCCGCGACATAGCGCGGACGCAGAGCTTTCACAAACGGCACAGACATAACAGGTGCTGCGGCGGCACGCACCTTCGCGTTTTCGAGCATACGCGCTTTCGCCTCCGAGTCAGGGGCGTAGCTGTCATATGCTTTTTTGATGTTTTCGTTCTTCATGATTATAAATACGCTCCTTCCTCTAAGATTTCGCGCAGTAAGCCTTTTGCTTTTTCTAAGTTTCGCCGCACTGTCGATTTCGACAACTTGACGATTTTCGCGACTTCGTCTAAGGTGTAGCCCTCATAGAAGTATAAGTATACGACGCTTCGGCAGTCTTCAGGAAGACTGCGTACAGCGTCCATGATTTCGCGGTTTTGCGTGGTGTCAGGCGCGGCAAGGCTCTCAAGTTCTTCATAAGGAAGGGCAGTGGTTTTCTTGAGCGAGTCTTTGCAGGTGTTAATCGCAACACGAATGAGCCAATGCTTCTCATGCTCCTGCGAGTCAAATTGCGGCGCAGCTTTGATTAGCTTCATAAAAGTGTCTGAAACGCAGTCTTCCGTGTCGGCTTTGGTTTTAACATAGGAAAGACAGACCCGGTAAACCGTGTCTACGTGCCGCGAGTAAATCGCGCCGATGTCATACTCTTTTCTTAATACCGACAACTAACAGTCACCACCTATTAAATTGCCTTTCTGACCCTAATACGAATCAGAAAGGCAAAAGTGTTCACATTTTGTGAAAAAGTTTTTTTACTCTGCTGCAGATTCTGCCATTTCGGCTGATTCAGCAGTTTCGTCGCCTTCCTCCGCCGCGACAGGTTCGAGCAAGGCGCGGATTGAAAGGCTGATTCTCTCACGCCCTTCGTCGATTTCGGTGATTTGCACCTGAACCTCTTGCCCTATAGAGACTGCCTGAGAAACATCTGTTACCCGCTCAGTGGAGATTTGGCTGATGTGAATCAGCCCGTCAATTCCGGGCATGATTTGCGCGAACGCCCCGAAAGGCGTAATGTTCACGATTGTTGCAGTGGCGGTATCACCTTCGTGATACTGCTCTGTGAATTTCGACCAAGGATTTTCGTCAGGGTTTTTCGCGCAGAGAGACACGCGCTTCTTCTCAAAGTCAAAAGCTTTGATGAACACGTTGAGTTTGTCGCCCAATTGCACCGCGTCGCGAGGGTGCTTGATGCGTTTCCACGTGAGTTCGGAGAGGTGAACCATTCCGTCAACGCCGCCTAAGTCCACGAATACGCCGTAATTCTCAATTGATTTAACTTCGCCTGTGAACTTCTTGCCGATTTCGATTTCTTCCCAGAACTTAGCGCGTGATGCGGCGTTGCCTTGGCGGTCAGCCGCTCTGATAGAACCGATGAGCCGCTTACGCTGCTCGTTGATTTCGATGATTTTGAACGCCACTTTCTTCTTAGCGAGTGTGTTAAGGTCTCCCCCTCGCGGCACTCCGCTTTGAGAGGCGGGGATAAACACTTTGCTGCCTTCGTAATCAACGATTACGCCCGAGTTTACAATCGCTTCAACGAAACCTTCGATTGTTTCGTCCGCGTTATGCGCCACAGTGAGCTTCTCATATCCGAGTTCGGAGTCAACCGCTTTCTTAGACAGGTGGACAACACCTTCAGCGTCGTTGACTTTGGTAACGACACAGTCGATTTCGTCTCCGGGTTTGACAATCATGTCCGGCGTGCTTCCGGGTTCGCCGCCGATTTCGTCTGCGGGTATGTACCCGGACTGTTTAACGCCTAAGTCAACAACGACTTCGTTGGCATTAACAGCAACAACAAACGCTTTAACCCTTTTCCCTGTATATAATTTTTGGGGGAGTGTTTTTTCCACCTCCGCCATAAAGTCGATTCCGTAATCGCTTTCTGCCTCATAGTCTTGAACCTTGCTGATTTCTTCGTTCATAGTTTTATGAACCTCCTTAATTATTTCTGCAGGAACGCTCGCCCCTGCAGTAATTCCTGCCGCACCTGCGGCGAGTAATGGTGAAGGGAGAACCTCACTGAGCTTGGAAGCCAAGCCTTGCGCGTTCTCTATAAAAAGAGTATGACAACAGCTCTCGGCACAAATCTCGAAGAGTTTGACCGAATTGCTGCTGTGTGTACTGCCTATGACAATCATCACATCACAATTACGGGAAAGCTCCCTCGCTTGACGTTGTCGTTTTACAGTCGCTTTACATATTGTATCAAATATTTTTGCGTTTGTACAGTACTTTTTAATAATTTGTATACAATCTCGCCATTTTAACTCATTAAACGTGGTTTGAACAACAAAACTTTGTGCATTTCGCCGAAAAAGTTCGCCTGACAATAAACACTCTAATTTCTCGGGAGAATTTGCCGCTAAAATGTCATTTCCGTGTCCGATAATCCCCTGAACTTCGGGGTGATTTTCGTCCCCTATGATTATTATACCACTTATGTCTTTCACTATGTCATGGATTTTTTTGACATAAGGGCAAGTCGCGTCGTAATACTCAATCCCCGACTGCTCTAACTGTTCATACACTGCCCGCCCGACTCCGTGGCTGCGAATCACCGCCACTGCCCCTGCGGGAATGTCCTCTGTGCTGTTCGCCGCGAACACGTTCTTGCTCTGCAAAATTCGAAGAGCGTCATTGTTATGCACAAGCTCCCCGAGTGTGTACGCCTGTCCGTGTTTTTGCGCCGCCGCGACTGCCATATCGAACGCCCGCCGTACTCCCGAGCAAAACCCTGCACTTTCAGCAATTGTGATTGTTATTTTCGGCAAGCTATCCCCTCCGTGCGAGCAAAGCCCGCCCTGCGGGGAATCGCTCTTGTTTTGCTTCGGCAACTGTGATTGATGGCGTTTTCACCGAGGCACCGCCAATCGCGCTAACTCGTCGCAGCGTTCGTTTTCCGCGTGCCCTGCGTGTCCGCGAATCCACTCGAAAGTTACCTCATGCGTCCCGCAGAGTTCTAACAGCTTCTCCCACAAATCGGCATTAAGGGCGGGTTTCTTATCGCTTTTAATCCAATTGTTACGCTTCCATGACTTCGCCCAGCCCTTCTCAATCCCGTTGACCACGTACTGCGAGTCGGTCTTGATTATCGCTTTGCATGGGTATTTCAGCCGCTGTAACGCCTCAATCACGCCCATGAGTTCCATGCGGTTATTAGTCGTCTGCTTTTCCCCCCCGGAAATCTCGGTGGAAATAGGCTCTCCGCCGTTTTCACCGCCGTAGCGCAAAATCGCACCCCAGCCGCCCGGCCCGGGGTTGCCGGAGCAAGCCCCGTCTGTAAATATGTGTATTGTTTTTAATTTCATAATAATATCATACCATAAAAATGTTGACACGTCAAGGATTTTATGATATAATATTTACGTAAATTAAATCTTATAGTGAGGTTTTCGACCATGAAACACATCTCCATAGCTATAGACGGGCCTGTAGGGGCAGGAAAAAGCAGTATTTCACGTGAGGTTGCGAAGGGGCTCGGGTTTATATATGTCGATACCGGCGCGTTATACCGCACACTCGGTGTTTATTCTAAACTCCACTCGCTTTCGCCGAGCTGTGAACTTCCGAAAATCACAATCAAGTTCATTGACGGGTTGCAGCACGTGTTCGCGAACGGCGTTGACTACACCGACAAAATCCGCACGCCTGAGGCTTCCATGCTCGCGTCGGACATTTCCGCAAAACCCGAAATCCGCGAATATCTGCTTGAACTCCAGCGTGAGTTCGCCCGCACAGCCTCTGTTGTCATGGACGGGCGGGACATCGGCACGGTTGTTCTCCCGAATGCGACGCTGAAAATCTTCCTCACGGCTTCCCCCGAAGAGCGGGCCTGCCGCCGTCATGAAGAACTGCTCCGTAAAGACAGTGCGGCTGCGCCTTCTTACGAGAGCGTGCTTGAAGACCTCAAACTCCGTGACCATAACGACTCGACCCGCACGCACGCGCCGCTCAAGCAAGCAGATGACGCGGTTGTCGTGGATACAACGGGTAACACTTTCGAACAGTCAGTGGAGGTAATGCTGAAAACAATCAAGGAGCGTATATAAAATGGGAGCATTCTTTTACGCGATTGCACGGGCTTTAGTCTGGCTCTATTTCCGAATGCGCTATCGCCTTAAAATTCATAACAAGCACAATATTCCGAAGCTCAAGGGGAACTACATCATCGCCTGTAATCATCAGAGCTACAGCGACCCCCCTGCAATCGCCGCCGTAATCAAAGGGCGATTTGCCTTCATGGCTAAGCAGGAGCTGTTTCAGGGCAACAAAATTTTCGCGTGGCTGATTCGCGCTTTGGGGGCTTTCCCCGTTGTTCGCGGGGCAAAAGACGGTGCGGCAGTCAACATCGCTGTCGAGAAGCTGCGTGCAGGCAGAACATTCGTGATTTTCCCTGAGGGGACGCGCAGCAAAGACGGGGAAATCGGCAGAGCAAAGTCCGGTGTTGCGCTGATTGCGGCTAAGGCTAAAGTGCCGATTTTGCCGGTGTGTATCGTGTACGGGCAAGGGGGCAAACGCGGGAAACGCAAGGTAGTTCATTTCGCAGTCGGGGAACTGATTCAACCCGGCGAAACAGAAATCGGGCTGCAAAATCGCGCAGAGTTAAAGGCTTTCGCAAGCAGCATTATCGACGCAATCAAAGACTTACAGGAGCAAATAAAGAAAGGAACGACAGTAAACTGACCGACAATCGCATAACTGTCAATTGTCAATTGTCAACTGTCAATTATCATCATGAGTAACGTAACTTACAAATATATCAAGCAAAATAAAGATGTGCAGACCTATATCGCACACGCGGATTCGGCTTTGTTCAAAATCGGGTATACGGAGCATTCAACAGCACACGCAGAAATCTGCGCAAGAACTGCACATATGATTCTGCAGAACTGCGGCTTCGATGAGAGGACGTGCGAACTCGCGCAAATCGCGGCTTATATGCACGACATCGGAAACGTAGTCAATCGGCAAGACCATGCCCAAAGCGGCGCGGTAATGGCGTTTCGCCTCCTCGATTGTATGGGTATGCCCGCAGAGGAAATCGCCGTAATCGTGTCTGCAATCGGCAACCACGATGAGCGGACTGCTCGCCCTGTCAACCCCGTATCGGCGGCGGTAATCTTAGCAGACAAGTGCGACGTTCGCCGCTCGCGAGTGCGACAAGGCGTAATCGACGAGGCCATGAGCGGTGTTTACACCCAAGACATTCATGACCGCGTGAACTACGCCTGTGTCAAGTCTGTCGTCAGTTATTGTGACCAGCGCGGTGCAATTGTCCTTGACCTCACCATTGATGAGAAAATCAGCTCAATCATGGAATATTTCGAAATCTTCCTGAATAGAATGGTTCTTTGCCGCAAATCCGCCGAAACTCTCGGCACTCGCTTCGAGTTGGTTATGAATAACTCGAGAATACTCTAACGACTTCGCTCGCCTTTCGGCTCGCTGCGCGTCGTCGGGCAAAACCCGACTTCCTTGCGATTATATTATACAAGGGGAATTAACATATGAAAACAGTAGGCACAATATCACGGGGGATTTGCACCCCGATTATCAAACAAGGTATGGACTTAGTCGCAGTAGTCGCCGAGTCTGTACTCGCCGCCGCAAAAAGCGAAAACTTCGCTCTTCGGGACAGAGATGTTGTCGGTATAACCGAGTCGATTTTGGCACGCTCTCAAGGCAACTATGCCACACTCGACCAAATCGCAGATGACATTAAAGCCAAAATCGGTGACTGCGACTGCTTGGGCATAACTTTGCCTATATTCAGCAGAAACCGCTTCTCTCAGATTTTGCGCGGAATTGCCCGCGCCGCGAAAGGCAAGAAGCTTTTCATTTTGCTTGGCTACCCCTCGGACGAAGTGGGCAATCCGCTGATTGACATAAATCGCCTTGACGAGAAAGGCATTAACCCCTACACCGATACACTCACCGCCGAAAAGTTCGCAGAGCTTTTCGGGGCGTGTGTCCACCCCTTCACGGGAATTGACTATATCAAGTATTACAAGCAAATCGCGGAGGAAGAAGGCGCAGACGCCTCTATTATCCTCGGGAATGACCCTCGTGCGATTCTGCCCTACACAAGCAATGTGATTGTGGCTGATGTTCACACCCGCGAACGCTCGAAACGCTTGCTCCGCCAAGCAGGGGCGGCTGTTGTCATCGGGCTTGACGATATTCTCAATACGCCTGCTTCCGATAACGACAATCGCGGCTGGCACGGCGAATACGGGCTTCTCGGTTCTAACATGGCAACGAATGACAGCGTGAAACTCTTCCCACGGGACGCTCAAGCCTTCTGCGACGCGCTGAGCAATCGCTTGTACGAACTCATGAGCAAAGAAATCGAAGTTTTAGTCTATGGCGACGGCGCGTTCAAAGACCCTGTCGGCGGAATCTGGGAACTTGCCGACCCCGTCGTAAGCCCGGGATTCACTTCAGGGCTTTCGGGAACGCCCAACGAAGTTAAACTCAAATACCTTGCGGACAATGTCAGCGGGGAGGAAGACGTAATCAAGGCGGCAATCCGCAACAAAAAAGCAGACTTAACAGGGGATATGTCCGCTCTCGGGACTACGCCGCGCCGAATCACCGACCTCCTCGGAAGCCTCTGCGATTTGACCAGCGGTTCGGGCGACAAGGGCACTCCCGTGGTATTGGTGCAAGGATATTTCGACAGCTACGCAGATTAAGGTTGATGTATAAGGAAGGAGATTCTCATGAAAAAGCGGATTTTATCTATGTTTTTGGCAGTGGTTATGGTGGTTTGCAATGCGGTTCTTACGGGCGACCGTGGACGGTCGCCCCTACAGGCAGTCGCGGAGGAAGCTCTTGAACCCCCTCGCGAAACCCGCACATTCACCTGCGACTCCTGCGACTTCGAGAAAGACTGCGATTTCGACTGTACAATCCCCGACTGCTACATCTGCGTGCATTTCTGCCCGGGAGATGTGAACGGCGACGGTGTGATTTCGATTCATGATATGCGATTAGCCTTAGCCGCATCAATAAGTTTCCTAAACTTGATTGTACTCCCTGTAGATTGCCCTCGCGGAGTGGGAAACAACTCATATCATGCCGCGAATTTTGACGATACCGTGCCTTTAACTAAGGAAGCTCAACAACGCCGTATGTTTGACGGAGGTATGCAAATAATGAGGCTATTTCGTGGAAGCGAACTTCTCCCCGATAATTCACCTCTGCTAAGTAATATTCTGCCTGTTATAATGGGTTATAACGTACCGAGAAAGCAAGTCTTTGCTGAAATTTGCCGCAAAGACAGCGTAATCCGATACTCCACTGCTGAACCAATTCAAGCGGACGGAGAATTTGTTCTTGAGTTTATCGCAACCGTACAAGAAGAAGTTGAGTTATTAGAAGACTTCTTTGAAGATTTCCGTTTTGTGAGAGGTGGCGTTCCCCCTCGTGGATTGACACCATTCTGGCGGCAAACTTCACCGACTGAAGTAGAGTTTTTCTTCTATGTTGAACAAATCCGCGAAAACATTCCCGCAAACACATTGTTTTTAACGCAAGAATTCGACTCCACTCTCCCCGACTTCACCCTCACTGGCGATGATTTAGCTTCTGTTTCGCGCTGTTCTCTCGACTGCTGTTGCTATTGCCTCACCTGCGAGCCGAGCGACACTCCGCGACTTGACGACGCACTCGAAATTCTGCGCAACATAATCGGGATTGAGAAATCCCTGTGTCGCGGCTACACAATCAACGACGCGCTGGCGATACTGCGGGGCATAATCGGGCTTGATGTCAGTTGACAATGGACAATTGACAGTTGACAGTTATGGAGGATTGGTATGCGGATTTACACAAGCATAACAGAGCTAATCGGGAAAACACCGCTCCTTGAGCTTCGCGGCTTTGCCCGTGAGCGTGGGATTGCCTCGCGAATTTTAGGCAAGCTCGAGTACTTCAATCCCGCAGGGAGCGTCAAGGACAGGGTCGCACTCGCCATGCTTGAGGCGGCGAACTTGCCCGCGGAGGTCGCCGCAGGCGCAAGCCGAAGGACGACCGAAGTAGTAGTGGTCGAAGCCACAAGCGGGAACACAGGCATAGGGCTTGCGGCAATCGCGGCGGCGAAAGGCTACAGGCTGATTTTAACTATGCCCGAAAGCATGAGCGTGGAGCGGCGAACCCTGCTCAAGGCTTACGGCGCAGAGCTTGTACTCACGCCGAAAGCGGCGGGAATGCAGGGGGCAATCGACAAAGCGCGGGAGCTTGCCGACGAAATCAGCGGCGCATTCATGCCGAGCCAGTTTACTAATCCCGCGAACCCCGCTGCTCATCGAGAGACTACAGGGGTGGAGTTGTGGGAGGACAGCGGCGGCAAAATCGACGTGTTAGTCGCGGGGGTCGGCACAGGGGGGACTATTTCGGGAGTCGGCGGCTTCCTTAAAAGCAAAAACCCCGCGATTAAAATAATCGCGGTTGAACCTGATTCTTCTGCTGTGTTAGGAGGAGGAACTCACAGCCCCCATAAAATCCAAGGCATAGGTGCGGGATTTGTTCCCGCAACCTTAGACACGAGCGTCTATGATGAAGTGATTGCCGTATCAGAGGAAAACGCCTTCGAATGCGCAAAACTTGTCGCGACTACCGACGGCATTCTCGTGGGAATATCGTCAGGGGCGGCACTCGTGGCGGCGGCAGAGGTCGCGCTACGGAGCGAATATGCCGACAAAACAATCGCCGTCATTCTGCCTGATACAGGAGAGCGGTATTTGTCGATGTTTTAAGAAATCCCGGATTTTTCCGGCTTTTCTCCCTTATCTGTGGCATATAATCCCGCCGTCATGACGAGTTCGGCGTAAATTGCGGCGATTACCGAATACAGCTCAGGGGGGACTTTCTCGCCGGAGTTCAGCATAACAAGCAGTGCCGCCGCCGAATCGTCGCGGTAGACAGGCACGCCGTTTTCGTCCGCGATGTTGAGGATTTTCTGGGCAAGATGCCCTAACCCTGCCGCCACGACTACAGGGGCGTAGTTGAGGTCGGGGTTGTATTTCAGCGCGACTGCCGCCTTCTGCCCGAACTTGGCGCGGCGCGGTTCTTTCCCGTGGGCGTTTTCCATAACTGTTCTCCTTAAATAACTGTCAACTATATAGTAATATCCAATCTTTAGACTCCGCTCACCTGCGGTTCGCTGCGCGTCGTCGGGCAAAGCCCGACTTCCTTGCCACTATATTATATAGTAATATCAAGCCCCGTTCTTTTATCTAAAATCCGAGGGAAAATCTGCGTAAGGTCGTGAGGGACGCGCAGAACCCCTGTGCGGAGTTCTTTGACCGTGTAGTCTGTTGACGCGATGATTTGCGAAACACGTTCCCGCAGAGCAGCCATTTCCGATGTGAAGCCCTCGGGGTGCAAAATCGCGACGCTGATGTCTTTTCCGTGGGCGTACATATCCGCTTCGAACCGCCCCACGTGTTCGACCTCAAAAGTCAAGAACAGGTGATAATTCTCGCCGCCGTTTTTGGCACGCCCCCCTGAGTTCTTGTCCTCATTATCCACCCACAATTCCCCGAACGCCCGTGCATTCCCGATTTGCAGAGGGATTACGAAATGCGCTAAAGGTGTGTAAACACCCGGTGCGTTAATAAGGCTCTGGAGCAGGTTTGACGCATTGTAGCTGTCTAACGACTTCAGCGCAGAGTGGTTGATGTTCTTTTCGATGAACGCCGTCAATTCTTCAAGAGCAGAACCGCCTCCCGCTGCTTGTGCTTGAGCCGCCGCAGGCGGGGGAGGAGCGGCTTTCCCTTCGGCAGTTTCGGGCATAGCCGCGCCTTGAGCTTGCCCCTGCGGAACAGGCGCGGATTTTAAGTCATTAAGATTGGCTAATTCCTGCGCGACTGTCGCATTCGGCGCGTTTTGCCCTTGAGCCTGCGATTTGCTTTCTTGAGGCAATTCGCCTTTTTCAGACATTTCCGCGACTATTTCAGAGAGCATATTAAACAAAATCTGCCGCTCAGGCACATCAGGCAAGGGCTTGAGTATATCATTGAGGTAGTTCACCAGCATAGTTAAGCTGTCGATTTTCGCTAAATCCGCTTGCATAGCGACTAAGAGCCGCGCATCGGCCGCACCCTCAATCAAGTTCGTGAGCGTAAGCGTAACTGCGTCCATTCCCGAAAGCTTGCCGAGCAGAACACCGCGCAACCCGTTCGCTAAAGAGTCTTCCGTCATTCGCATGGGCGGAAAAACCCTGCCTTCTTCGAAAGACTTCGCGTACAGCGCAGGGAAAGACTCCTCCCCAAACCCCGACGACAGAACGACTGCGGGTTTAGCCTGCGCCGCCGCCAGCTTTTCGGTGTCTTCTGCCGCTACTGGAATAGTCGCACCGCCGGGTTTTGCAGGGTCTTGCGGAACTTGCGGGGCAATCTGCTCTTTGGTATAAGTCCCCGCCGACTGCGCACTCTTATGTGCGACATTCTTGAACACGCCTTTGAGAACCGCGTCCAAAAACTCGTCGAATGCTGTCATAAACGCGCCTTTCTGCGCATGAGGAACGTGTACCATCACCCCCGAGAACGACTCTTTGAGCATATAGTCGTTGGTGTTATATCGTGAGAGGTTATGAATAATCAGCGGTATGAGGATTTGCGTTTTGTCGTTGTTCAGCAAGCTTTCAGACACGTTGTACAGAAGCCTCACCGTTTCGTCTTTAAGTGCGGCAAAGTCTCCGTGGGCACGCTGGGAAGCCCAAGCGTTGGCTAACTCCGTGAGTTTGTCGGACAAAACCGCAGAGGGCTGAAAATACGTCGCTAAAAATCGCATATTCGCGGCAAGGGCGTTGAGGATTTCCCCGCGATTGAAGCTGAAGTTCACGGCTTTGAGAAAGTTCGCGATTGCATTCGCCGCGTCTTCGTTATTCGTCGCGATTGCGTTTCCGGCAATTCCCCTGAGCAAGTCAAACAAACGATTGCCCGAAAACATTGTTGTTTGTTCTTCTTGATTGAGGATTTCCTGAACAAGGGCGTCTATGTTAAGGTAAATCGACTTTGACAGCGTCTCGAGTTCGCCGTGAAGCTCAGTATAGCCGTTCGCCGCCGCAGTCGCTAAGAGTTCCGAACCCATGAGCTGCTTGAGGGTTTCCACTGCCATAGTCGGGTCTTTAGCGGTTTTAACCATGAGCTGGGGCAAGTCTTCGCGATTATGGGCAAGCTGCCGCGTAGCGTCGTCCATGTTGCGCTTCGCGGCATCTGCAACGCTCTGGGGTTTGGTAAGCTCGATAATTTCGAACTGTTCCCCGCCTGCGCCTTTTTGATTGCCAAGCCCCGTCTGGTAGCCTTTTCCCTGAAACGGGGTGGATATTTGAGGAATAATTGGCATATTTTGCACACTCCATGTACCTTTTTTCGCGCCTAATTCATTGTCATATTAACATTTTAACATATTTTTTGAAAATAAGCAATTATTTTTTGAAAAAATATATCTTTTTTCGAAAATTTATGTTATAATAAATATAAATAGAAATTTTCAGGCGCGATTAGGCGCAACTCACTTATCCGAAAAGGAGTGTACAATCATGTCAAAAATAGACCCCGGAATGGCGGCAATGCTTGATGCCTACTTATTTGAGAACTCATCATTGCTCGAACAATTAGACGACATTCTCTTACGCACAGAGTCGGCAGGTGTCTTCACAGAAGAAGACATCAACGAAATCTTTCGAATCATGCACACCGTAAAAGGCTCATCTGCTATGATGGGCTTCGAGAGCTTGCAGGAACTTTCGCACAAAGGAGAAGACCTGTTCTTCCTCATTCGCGAAAACAAAATCGACGACACGTCTTTCGTGTATGACCTTGTTTTCCGTATGTCTGACCTGTTTAAGGAAGAGATTGACCTCATCCAGACAGAAGACTATGAACCGTCGGACTTCTCGGACATTATCAAAGAACTCGAGAAAGGTGCGGACATTCTTGCGGGGAAAACTGCTGCTGCTGACTCTTCAGCCGCCCCGGCTTCCCCTGTTGCGGCAGCCGGCGCGAGTGATGACGGCGCAGTCGCAGACTTCGGCGCAGATTTCACGACTGTAATCATTCACTTCGAGAGCGGGATTGAGATGGAAAACCTCCGTGCGTTCTTGCTTTTGAATAAGTTTCATGAGGAAACAGAAGTCGCCGACAGTTTTCCGAAAAACGTAGACTCTGACCCGTCTACAGCGTCAATCATTGCTGATACCGGCTTCAGAATCACTTTCCGCGCTGAAGACAAAGAGGCGATTATTAAGCTTCTTAATGTTTCCCTTAATATCGACGGGTTTGACTTCAT
The DNA here is from genome assembly GCA_009784765.1 of Oscillospiraceae bacterium. Lineage (GTDB taxonomy): Bacteria > Bacillota > Clostridia > Oscillospirales > Ruminococcaceae > Ruminiclostridium_E. Next base: position 12,687 of record WQXP01000005.1, read on the forward strand.
TGAAAACCCCGCCGGTGCAGTTCCCGAGGGCGGCATTCCGTCTTTGGCAGTTGAAGTTGCCCCCGCGCCTAAAGCACCTGTGCAGGAAGTACGTGCTGAAGTTCGCGCTGAAGCCCATGACGCTCCTGCGGATTCTGCCCCTGCGAAAGCGGCGGCGAACAATCCTATTGCGGGAATGGGCGGAGCGACGAAGCAGAGCATCATCAGCGTAAACTTAGCGAAGTTAGACCAACTCCATGACATCGTGGGTGAAATTATCACCACGGAGTCTATGGTTATATCTAACCCGGAACTCGAAGGGCTTCAACTTGAGAGCTTCCATAAGGCGGCGCGTGATTTACGCAAACTCACTGACGAGTTGCAAGATACCGTCATGTCCATCAGAATGGTACCGCTTTCGGGCCCGTTCTCGAAGATGAACAGAATTGTCCGCGATATGAAAAAAGCCTTAGGGAAAGACGTGGAGCTGATTATCGAGGGCGAAAACACTGAGGTTGACAAAAGCATTGTCGATAACTTAAACGACCCGCTCATGCACTTAGTCCGTAACTGTATGGACCACGGAATCGAAACCAACGTCGAAGACAGAGTAGCTAACGGCAAGCCCGAAAAAGCTTTCATTAAGCTTGCGGCGGTGAATGCGTCGGGAGAGGTTATCATTACCATTACTGATGACGGCAAGGGAATCGACCATGAGCGTGTTCTTGACAAAGCGGAGCGGCTCGGGCTTTTGATGAAATCCCGCTCGGACTATACCGAACGTGAGGCGCAAAACTTGATTACTATGCCCGGGTTCTCAACGAATGAGCAAGTTACCGAATACTCGGGGCGTGGCGTAGGAATGGACGTGGTTAAGCAGAACATCGAGAAATGCGGCGGAACTGTAACAGTCGAGAGCCGCCTTGGCAGCGGAACGACGTTCATAATCAAAATCCCGCTTACTCTTGCGATTATCGACGGAATGGAAATCGAAGTCGGCGGAACGGTGTTCACAATCCCCATTTCGATGATTAAACAGAGTTTCAAAGTAACGGAAGACCAGATTATCCGTGATACTCAGCGTGGCGAGATGATAATGATACGCGGAGAGTGCTATCCTATTATGCGCCTCCATGAGCGGTTCAATATCATGAGCGAGGTTACTAACTTTGAAGACGGTATTCTGATTTTAGTGGAAACCGAGAACAAGGCAGTCTGCCTCTTCTCTGACAAGCTAATCGGGGAGCAGCAGGTGGTTGTGAAACCTTTCCCGCCGTATTTCTCACGCTATAATATCAAGGGGGCGGGGCTTTCGGGCTGTACGATTATGGGGGACGGCAGTATCGCACTCATTATCGACGTGGCGAATTTAATTGAGAACTAAAGCAAAAGAAGAGCGGGCGAAGCGGCGGCTTTGCCGTCGCACAGACCGCTTGACAGGCTTCAATATTATCTGGAGGATTATAAATCATGACTGAAGCGAAATCATTAGCTCTCGCAAAGAGAGGCGACAAGCCGGCAAGTTCTTCGGTAGCAAGAACCGGGAAAGAAAACGAAGTTACCAAAGTGCTGACTTTTTTAATCGGCGAGCAGGTGTACGGAATCGAAATCCCGTATATCATTGAGATTATCGGTGTTCCGCCGATAACGACTGTTCCGTGCTATGAAATCCCGAGTTTCATCAAAGGTATAATCAACGTGCGAAGCAAAGTTGTGCCTGTGGTGAATGTTCGCGCTTGTTTCGGCAAGCCCGAGATTGACTATGACGAGCGTGCCTGCACGGTGATTGTTTCCCACGAAGGTGTTTCTGTGGGGCTGATTGTAGACCAAGTCCTAGATGTGTCAAGCGTGTCTGAAAAGCACTTAGCGCGGACACCTGAGCTGAACCACGTCAACAACAATAAGTTCATCGACTACATTCTCGAAATGGCGGACGGTGTTAAACTTGTTCTTGATGTTCAGAAGCTTATTTTCGACCACGACGTCGCGTATTGACGGCAATTGACGGCAATTGACAGTTGACAGTTTGGTTTAGGCGCATTGCATCAGATTAAAAGGAGAGTACTACAGCTATGGCTTCATTAAAGATTTCTGACAATGATTTTAACAGGTTAGTTAAATTCATGGAAGACAAATACGGCATTAACCTCAAGCAGAAGCGTATTCTGATTGAGGGGCGGCTTTCGAACACCGTAACTCAACGCGGGTTTACCGACTTTACGAAGTTTCTTGACACCGTGTTCGCCGACCGTTCGGGTACTGAGATGATTAACCTGCTCAACAAGCTGACGACTAATCATACCTACTTCTACCGCGAAGACGGACACTATGAGTTCATGAAAAACGTCGCCCTGCCCGAGCTTGAAAAGCTCAAGAAAGATAACCGCATTTACCTCTGGAGTGCGGCAAGTTCCAGCGGAGAAGAGCCTTACACCAACATAATGGCTCTGCTTGAGTATTTCAAGTTCAAATCCGGTTCGTGGAATCTTTCCACTCTCGCGACGGATATTTCCCAGAAAGTCTTAGACATGGCGAAAGAGGGGGTTTACTCGAAAGAGTCGCTCTCTAAACTTCCGCCGGAGTGGAAGAAGAAGTATTTCCTTCCACAGCCGAATGACTGCTTCAAAGTCGCGCCTGATGTCATGAAACGCGCCGAGTACAAGGTCTTTAACCTCATGGACAGGATTCCTTTCCGCTTGTATCCTTTCGACATAATCTTCTGCCGTAATGTCATGATTTATTTCGAGACTGATATTAAAATCGCCCTTGTTAATCGCCTTTATGAGGTTTTGCGTCCGGGCGGCTATCTGTTCATCGGGCACGCCGAAAGCATTCCCCGTGATACGACGAAGTTCAAATACATCAAACCTGCGATTTATCAAAAACCGCTTGACGGTTAAGAAAGGTGTAGGTCATGCTCAAAAAAATACGTGTTCTCATAGTCGATGACTCCATGATGTTTCGCAACGTCCTCACTGCCGCGCTTACTGCGCCGGACATTGAGATTATCGGCACTGCAGTTGACCCCGTTGACGCGAAGGAGAAAATCCTCAAGCTCAAGCCGGACGTAATCACACTCGACGTTGAAATGCCGAAAATGAACGGGATTGAGTTCCTCAAGAAACTTCTGCCCGTCCATAAAGTCGCCGCGATTGTTGTTACTGCCTCCGCTGTCGAAGCTTTCGAAGCTGTATCAGCAGGTGCAGTCGATTACATTAAAAAACCCGGAGCAAGAGATATGGAGGCGTTCGCAGTCCAGCTCAAGAGAGCGGTTCGCGTTGCGTCTACCGCTAAAGTCGGCATTGCCAATCAGCACGCCGCCGCTCCTGCCGCACAGACTATGCGGCAAACCGTCTTCGATATGGCGCGAAGCTCAGGCAAGCTTATTGCAATCGGTGCGTCTACTGGCGGCACGGAGGCAATCCAAGTCGTTGTCGAAAACCTCCCCGCGACTACGCCGGGGATTGTGATTGTTCAACATATGCCTGCGGGGTTCACGAAAATGTACGCTGACAGGCTTAATAAAATCTGCCAAATGGAAGTTAAAGAAGCGCAAGACGGCGACAAAGTCCGCCAAGGCTTGATTATCATTGCGGCAGGCGGAGAGCAAATGCGCATCAAGCGCGACGGAATGGGCGGCTATCGCATTGAAAGCAAACCCGGCGAAAAAGTCTCGGGGCATTGCCCTTCTGTTGATGTTCTGTTTGACTCTGTGGCGCAAATCGCAGGGGCGAAAGCTCTCGGGGTAATCCTCACGGGAATGGGTGCAGACGGCGCGAAAGGAATGCTCGCTATGCGAAAAGCAGGGGCGCACACAATCGGGCAAGACCAAGCGAGCTGTATCGTCTATGGGATGCCTATGGTGGCGCAGAACATGGGTGCAGTCGTGAAGCAAGCCCCTCTCGGAAGCATCGCCGGGCTGATTATAAACGCACTGAAGTAAGTAAAAGAAGAGCGATTCCGCCGCAGAAGCGGCTCTGCCGCTTCGCGCATATAAGTTTCACACCCCCGCCCGTCATCAGACGCGGCGGGGGTGTTTTCTTATCCTTTAAGCAGAGTAAGCTGAGAATTAACTTTCTTGTCTTTGGCAGCTTTTTTAACGCGGGAATACTCGCCGCTTGAGTCCATTTCCCAAGCGTTGGTATTGTCGAGCCACATGAGGTCGAGAATATCGACGGCGCGGGTTTTGATTTGCGGGTCTTCCACCGGGAAAACGACTTCTACGCGGCTGAGGAGGTTGCGGGGCATGAGGTCGGCACTGCCCATGTACAGAAGCGGTTCGCCTGCGTTTTCGAATACATAAATGCGTGAGTGTTCGAGGAAAGTTCCTACAACGCTGCGGACGCGGATATTCTCACTGACGTTTTTGACACCGGGAACAAGCCCGCATATTCCGCGAACAAGGAGCTTCACGGGAACACCCGCTTGAGACGCTTCGTAGAGTTTTACGATTACGTCTGTTTCGAGAAGCGAGTTGGTCTTGAAGTTGATTCCGCAAGGAAGCCCGTTCTTGGCGTTACGGATTTCCTGTTCAATGCCGTCAATAAAGAACTGCTTGAGGTGCTTCGGCGCGACTACGAGTTTGTTATAGTGCGGAGGCATGGAGAATCCCGTGAGGTGGTTAAACAGCGCGGAAGCGTCCGTGCCGAAAGCAGGGCGGCAAGTGAAAATGCAGGTGTCGGTGTAGATTCGGGCGGTAACATCGTTATAGTTGCCTGTGCCGAGATGGAGATAGCGGCGAATGCCGTCTTCTTCGCGTCGGACTACGAGGGTAACTTTGCAGTGGGTTTTCAGCCCTTGAATACCGTAGATTACGTGGCACCCTGCCCGTTCAAGCTGCGTTGCCCATTGAATGTTGTTTTCTTCGTCGAACCGCGCTTTGAGTTCCACGAGAACGGTTACTTGTTTTCCCGCATCTGCGGCACGCTCCAAGGCGGTTATGATTTTGCTCTTCCCGCTGACACGGTAGAGTGTCTGCTTGATTGCAAGAACACTCGGGTCGTCGGCGGCACGGTTGATGAACTCGACAACGGGGTCAAAGCTCTCGAAGGGGCAGTGAATAAAGCGGTCTTTTTCGCGGATATGGTCGAAGATGTTGTCATACTCGAAAAAGTCGGCAGGAACTTTCGGCGCAGGAGGCGTGAAACGAAGTTTCTCAAATCCCGACAAGAACGACATTTTCATGAGTGCGTTAAGGTCAAGGAAGTTCGGCGACTCGAACATGAAGCGTTTGCTGACAGGGAGCATTTCCCGCAGAAAAGAACGCATTTGCGCATCAAATCCATCGCTGACTTCAAGGCAAATCGGCTTGCCGCGCTTACGCTTTTTGACTGCGCGTTTCATTTCTTCCAGAAGGTCGTCGGTCTCTTCGTCCGCGTCGAAGCCTGCGCTTCGGGTAATGCGGAAACAGCCGTAAGCCTCAATGTCATAGAGGTTGCAGATTTCGCCGATATGCTCGATAATCAGCTCTTCGAGAGGCAGGAAATACTGCACCTCACCGCTGCTGCGAATGGGGATAAACCGCGGCAGAATCGACGGAACCTGTATGATTGAATACAGCTCGTTGCCGTCTTCGTCGGACATTCGCACACCAATGTTGAGGGTCATGTTCGCTAATAGCGGAAAAGGACGCGAAATGTCAACCGCAAGGGGCGTGAGTACGGGCAGAACCTCGTCTTCAAAATAGTTCTTGAGATACTGTCGCTGATTAGCTGTGATTTGCCCCGAATCTTCAGGCTTGAGGGATTTGAGGAAGACAATGTTGCTCTTTTGCAAATCCTCAAGAATTTCGCCGTGGTATTGGTTTTGCTTGCTCTTAAACTCGGTGATTCTGTCAAGGAGCTGTTCTAACTGCTCTCCCGCAGTCAACCCTGCGTCATCGACAGTGCCGGTGCCCTTGCGGTCGTTGAGGTACGACACGCGAACCATAAAGAACTCATCTAAGTTAGACGCAGTAATCGCGAGGAATTTGAGCCGCTCCAAGGGCAGCGCCCCCGGTACCCGCGCCGCCTCTGCAAGCACACGCTCGTTGAATTTCATCCAGCTTAATTCCCTGCTGATGAAAGGTAGATTTTTTTTATCCATGTGTTTCACCTCTTCTTTAACTAGTCATAAATATTATCAATCACAAGTTTCGGAGTAATCCCGAAAACTTGGCGGAACATATTGCTCCTTTGGTTAAAAGTCCAGCTCTCTAAGGTGTAGTCTTCACGGAGTTCAAGGAAAATGACAAGTTCATTCTCTTCGAGATTAAGCCGAACCAAAGTGATTTTCGCCTTCTGCTTGTGAGAATAGTCAAGGGAATCGGCAATGCGCGAGAGTGCGTGCATTTTAGCAATAAACAGCACGTCTTCTTTCGCGAAGGCACCGCTGTAGCTTTCTTCGCTGATTTTCTTGAAGCCTTTGAATCCCTTGCTCCA
>WQXP01000006.1 GCA_009784765.1 Oscillospiraceae bacterium
ATGGCTTGCTTGCCAAGGGATTGATTTAACAGCGTGCAATCTTTCGACACTCGAAAGGTTGGACAAATTTGGTTATGCGCTGATTTTCGATGAGTTCGGGAACGGACGCGCAGACAAAATTCAGCTTTGTATTCACAGCGTTTTGGCGGAGGCTTCAAAGGCCCAAAAAGCCAATATCCTGATGGTCTGCTCAGAGACGCTGATGCAGGTTTGGTATTCGTTGCTCATTTCTGAAATCGGGGCGGACTTTAAGTTCATCTCTGCTGACGGAAACTCTGTGGCGTTTTACTCAGACGGCACATCGAATCTGTACATCGTGGCTGAAGAAAAGCTCAAAGCTTCCGGCGGTATTGAGGGCGGCTTCCTGAAAGACGCGGGCGTAACATGGGACTTGATGATAATCGACGCAGTTTTAGCCGTCGGCGGCGCGGATTGGGCAGGGTATTACAACAACTGCAAGAACAAAGCCAAGAAGCTTTTGGTTTTCGCGCCGTGTCCTTTTCCTTATGATATTGACATATCTTCTTCGTTCTCGGTTCTCAAAGATATGCTGAAAAGCTTCGTTAAAGATGAAGAACGCAAAGGGCAAATCGCTGAGCTGAAAATCGACGAGAACATTGTCGCCTTTAACAGAGATACGCCGATTACGCGGTATTATTCTTCGACAATGCTCAAAGAACAAGGGCCGAATGTAGTTGTCTGCGAATATGAAATCAACAAAGAGTTGTTTAACTCTTCTAACAAGCTTCTTGATATTCAGACGGGGTTGCCTTACTACAGTTACGGCGGCAATGTGTTCGAGGAGTTCAACACGGATTTACGGCATAAGTATATGCGCCAGCTTTATGATAAAGGCGACGTTGAAAAGCTCCGCAAAGCTGACGCTAAGTTGGATATGTTCTTGACTAAGCTTGACACGGTTCTTAAAAACGACGGAAACAACGCTGTGATTTACTTCACTTCACATGATACACTCGGGTATGTCCGCAAAGTGCTGAATGTGATTTATTCGCAATTCGCTAAGGATAACAAGATTATCACCCGCACGGACACTGTCTTGGACAGGCGGCATCTCAAGCTTCGGTTCAGTGCAGAGGGGGCAGATGTGGCGCGGATTACTCTCGCGACTGACCTCATGGGCGACCACTATGACGGTATGGGGAAATCCACCCACGTGTTTAACTATGAATACCCGGAAAATCCTGCTGAATTAGAGCGAAGGTATTTCAGAACAGCGCGAATCGGGCAGGGGCTTTATGTTCCTGATGAGTTTATTATCTTCGTTGACAAGAGCAGCAAATTCGACGGGCGGGTGCTTTCAAAGGTAATGTTCGGGGGGATTTGCGGCAGTGTCAAAGTCAAGATTCCGTCGCAGAATCTGCTGTTCTGGGTTCCTGAGGCGCAGAAATATATTGCAGAAGTAATTGCGGATTTGAAGTCTGTCATTTACAATTCTCGCGGGGCTACAACAGAACACGCTCGCAACTATTGCGTGCAGTATAACATTGCGGACAGAGGGCTTGTTCCTACGGCGGGAAAAGCGGCGCGGCACGCAGAAGAGGCACTCAACAAGTTAGTCGGCTTTTTTGATGTAGGGCGGTTCATGCCCGTAGACGGTGAACCTGTCGATAAAAAAATCCTCACCGAAAAAATCCGCGAAAGCTTAGTTGAGTTTAAGAGCGGATATGTCTACTATGAGGAAACGGGCAATGTTAAGCCTAAGGTAATCAAAGAAACGACGATGAACGATTCTTGTGCTGTAATCAAGTCATACGACACCCATGATATTGTCAAGGGGGTTGCGGCGGCTAAGAGTGAGCTTGAGAAGATGGTCGGAAAAGCCGCCAAGGGCAAGTATCCCGTTGTTCGCGGGGCGGTTGCGAAGCTCCCTGAAGGGCTGAAAACGCCGATTTTGTATAACATCTGGAAATATTGCAAAGTCGAAAAAGGTTACAAGAAATCGCTCAAAGAGTTTATTGAGCAATATAACAAAGGAACTATCTGAGGCAAATTTAATAAAAACGGCAACCTAACTAACCGATTAAGGTGGTGAATTATATGGCAGAATACGTCGAAAAGCCAATTAAAGATATGATTGGGGATTTCTACCAATCCCACGCCGCAGGCGATTTTGAGGCTATGGAAAAGCCGCTCAAAATTCTGCAGCGCAAGATTTTTGAGGGCAACCTTGACAGTGCGCCTTTTATCGACTATTACAACGATATGTTCAGCGGAAGAATGTCTTTCAACGCCCTTGTGAATGTGAAAGACTATCCTTTCGAGAGCATTTTCAGAGAGCTTCTGCAGAACACGTTCGACTGTTTTTACGATGTTCCTGATGTTAAAATCATCGTGAACTTCAAGGAAAATAACGAGATTTCGTTGTCTTACAACGAGGTCGGCTTCACCATGGAGCAGTTTCTTTACTACCTTGCTTTCGGGCGTAATAAAATCGACAAATATAAAGAGGGGCGGTTCGGGGTTGGTGCAAAGTCTGTTTTCATGAATGTGCAACAGCTCTCCATGCGTTCGAACAACTTCGGCTTCAAAATCGAGAACAAGGGCGGCGCACTCAAAATCACAGATTTAGACCTGCTGCGCGAACTTGTCAAAGGTACGGAAATAACCGTTCGCGTACTTCCCGAACAATATACGCGCATTAAAGAAAATTTCATGACCATTGCGGACACCAAGGGCGATTTCATCAACCTTGTTGAGCTTTGCTTTGCTTTCAATCGCAAGAAAGTCATGAATCCGCCTGTGGCAGACCCGGAAAACAAAGGCGACGCTAAGGAAGAACTCGCACGGACATTTAATATCGCGGTTATGGAAAAGGGCAAAATCGCGAACTTGTATAAAATCGCATACTCTTCTGCCAAGGAAGATGAGAAGAATCGCACTATACGCTTTTTCCAGAACAACAAAAGCGTGGTTGACTTCATCTGCTATGAAGAAGACGGGTTTTCTTACCTTGTGCCTTTCGCTGTGGCGGCTTCTAAGCGCGAGAGCATCGTCAAAGTTTTCATGCAGAAGTATAACTTCTTCTCCACATATGAGCTTACGGGGCTGATTAACAAAAGCGGAAACGCAAACGAGAGCATTCTTGAAGAGAAGCTGTCGGCATTTTTCGTCAGCGTTTCGAACGAGTATATCACCATGTACCGCACGGGAATTAAAGCGGAGAGTGAGAAAATCGTTGCGCAAAAAGTCGAGCAAGGCGTTCGTGATTTGATTAGCGCGTACAGCGAATACTTTGTTCTTGCTATGAACCCTCTTCCCGGGGTCGGGACTAAGGAAGAGCCTCGTTATGGGCTCAGCCCCAAGTCTTACGCTTTTGAGTTCATCAAGAACTTTATCATGACCTCTGTCTTAGTGAAAGACCTCAAGACGACTTTTCAAGAGAACGTGTCAATCCAGTTTCCCGGCGAAAAAGAGCCTGTTGCTTACCCTAAACTCAAAGAGACGGCGTTCTTGCAAGAGAAAAAGCACGTCAGTGTGCAAGACCATGAGTCAGGCGATGCTTATGATTGTTATGTCCGCGATGAACGGGAAAAGCTATTAGCGAGTGTCGGTTCAAAGCCCGATAAGACGCTGTGCTTTGTCTATCACTGGCAGAGCGAAATGGACGCAGACGGTAATGTCGAAAAAAGCGGGCGTGAGTTTTATTATGAGTTCATTCGCGACAGCGGAACCTATATCATCGAGTCAAAAACTAAGGCGGGTTTGCTTGATTATAACCTGCATTTCGGGTTCAACAGCGTCGCGGGAATGACCCTCGGCAAGTTCGCCGGGGAGGGCAGTTTCATTCAAGATGAGGACGCCCTCGAATATGTGTTCACTTTCATGGACGATGCGTTTAATGAAGATTATCGCGTGAGTATGCGTTCTTATCAGCTCTTTGTTACTCACGAATTGGAAGAACACGTTGTTGATATATCCCGCATAAAAATCAACAACCTCAAGAATGCGATGGAAACCCTCATGAACCGCCGTTATCGTTTCGCGACTACTCAAGCTTATAACGACACAGCGAAAGTAGTCCTCAACGTGTTTACGGCAGGGAAAGACACGATTACTTTCCTCAAAGAAATCAAAGCCCAAGGAAGCCAAGTAACTCTCGCCCTTGATATTAACAAGAAATATCGTTTCTCTGTTTACGGCAATCAGTTTTTAATTCCGGGGCGGATTACTAATTCGCAGATGTACGATATTGTCGGCGACCTCGAAGCCATGATTGAAACGGGAATGCTTTTCGGACGCAGGTTTGATTTCCCGATAGCGCAAATCAAATACTCATATGACGCGAAGATGCTCTATCGTCTTTTGCATTGCGAAGATGTAAGCATTGAAGACATTCAGAACATTGTGCCGCGTCTGTTTATCAGCAATTTCGGGTTAGACAAACTCGCCCTTCTCGGAGCGGGTGACAAATTCCTCGGAATTATCGACATTGGTGCGGCAATCCCCGAAGAGTTCGACGGGCAGGTAGTCCGCATGGTAATTATGTGCGATGACTATTCCAAAGCTGAAGTCGCTGATGTGATTGAGCTTTTACTCACGGGGGAAAACAACGGGCTGATTTCGTCGGCTCTTGTCAAAAACGTCGAGCCGAATATAATCCTGCCCGACCAGATGGCGTACTACAATCGCCCTCTGCCTGAGATAACTAAAGAAGAGTTCGAGTTCCTGCGCGGGGAAATTCGCGGGCTGAAAGAAACAGCGGCGGCGAATGCGGCGGCGGCAAAAGTTGCGGCGGCGAATGCAAGCTCAAATCAGACAGGGAGCGACTTTACCCGCAACCTCAAACCTGTCGGGAACACCGAACGCTCTTATCGCAACTACTTCGCGAAAGATGTGAACTTCAAGCTTTTCGGATACGGCGGCTGTTGCCCTGTCTGCGATATTGAAGTCGATACAATCAACAGCTTCGCAGTCCGCGATTTCCTTGTAGAAGTTCTCGCGGCAGTTTCGAACGAAGGTGGGGAGGCTGCTAATGCGGAAAAAGAAAAGCAGTTCAAGTTCTCATTGTATATGTGTGCGAACGACGCTTGCGCCGCAGACGGCTGGGTAATCGAACACGTCAGCATCGGCGGAATGAACCCGTTCATGTGGCTCAGCGAGATTACCTCCACAGCCACAATCGCACCGGAGTTCCTGCACTGCAGTATCAAGCTCAGCACTCGTGTTACTCATGAGATTCCCGTCAACGGCGACGCCCCGGTAAATCCGCGAGCGTTCTCTACCCCGCAGACCTCCATTGATTTCGTTCTCTCACCGCTCCTTGCGGCGAAATGGGTGGAAGATAATATCAGTTGACAGTTATTTCTTGACGAACACCACATCTCAACCACAATATAGCAAAACAAGAGCGATTCTCCCGCAGGGGCGGCTCTGCCGCTCCGTAGGGAGATAGCTTGACGAAGCAATACACTTCAACCACAATATATAGTAAACTCCGCGCTTTTGCGCGGAGTTTTGTTGTATATAGTATAAAAGTTTCATTTTTTTTCAAAAAAGTATTGACAATTGGAAAATAGGGGTGTATAATAGAGAGGTGGTTTGTGGTGAACGAGTCATAAAAAGTGATTTTTGTTGTTGATAACTCTGTGGAAAATGTTGAAAAAGCTAAAGAAGGGATAAGCCCAAAGAACGGGCTTTGCCCGTTCTTTGGGCGAATCTTGACAGCAAAAAATTGAGGTGCAAAATTATGAGAGGTGAAGCGACATCAACCCTTGATGTTAAAGGTCGATTGAATTTCCCTGCGGCGTTTCGCAAGGGGTTCGGCGACAGCTTTGTCTTGGTGAAGGCCCTCAAAGTTCCCTGCATTCAGGTTTACAGCACAGAGCATTGGGAAGAGTTCAAGACAAGCCTTCTCAGCAACTCGCCGCGGACGAAAGCAGAACAGGTTCTGCGGTTCATAAGTGCCACTGACGGCGAAACGGACAAACAGGGGCGATTCTTTATGCCGGCGCATTTGCGAAAGTATGCGAACCTTGACAGCGAAGTCGTCTTCAAAGACTTGGGGATTGACGGCAAAATCGAAATCTGGAGTGCAGCAGAACTCGAGCGTAATGTCGAGAGCATCGACATCGACAGCTTAGTAGACGAATTGAGCTTGTGATGGAGAAGACAACTTTCAACCACAGGAGTGTTCTGTTACACGAAACAATCGCCTTACTCGACATTAAGGGCGGCGGGCTGTATGTCGATTGTACTACAGGCGGCGGCGGGCATTCAGCGGCGATTGCTGCAAAATTAGCCGAGTATGGCGGCGCGAAAGGCAAGCTGATTTGCTTCGACCGCGACGCAAGCGCGATTACAGCGGCGAAATCGCGGCTTTCGCAGTATAAAAACATCGAGTTCATAAACGCGAACTTCGCAGACATGGCAGAATATGACATCTGCGGCGCAGACGGCGTAGTCATGGATTTGGGCGTATCATCTCACCAGTTAGACACTGCTGAGCGGGGGTTTTCTTTTCACGAGGACGCACCCTTAGATATGCGAATGAACGCCGAAGACGCGCTTAGCGCGTATAATATAGTCAACGAGTATTCGCAGGAAGACTTAACGCGAATATTATTTGAATACGGTGAGGAAAAACACGCCCGTGCGATAGCCCGAGGGATTATTCGGCGGCGCGAACTCTCACCTGTTACGACCACGGGGGAACTCGCTGAGGTGATTCGCACCAACGTCCCCCTTTCCTATCGAAACGCCAAGAATCCTTGCCGAAAAGCGTTTCAGGCGATTCGAATGGAAGTCAACGATGAACTGCCGAGCCTTGAGCGGGGGTTGCAGGCAGCTTTCGCAGCACTCAAGAGTGGCGGGCGGTTTGCTGTTATCACTTTTCATTCTCTTGAAGACCGCTTAGTCAAGCGAACATTTGCAGGGTTCGCTCAAGGGTGTGATTGCCCGAGAGAACTCCCCCTGTGTGTGTGCGGTAAACGTCCGAAGGCGGCTCATGTTACACGCAAACCCGTCGAACCGGGAGAGGGCGAACTCGCGGATAATCGGCGAGCAAGAAGCGCAAAACTCAGAGCCGTTGAAAAATTGCCGTAAGTAAGGAGGCAGCCATGCTCAGACATAGTGACAAAACCCAGGATTTAGAACTCGAGCTTTTTGAAACATCACAAAAAGAAAGCTTGGCTAAATCCAAAAAGCACCAAGCGCGAACAGTCGCGAATCGCGACCTTAACGACACGTCGGCGCGGCGCGGGGACTGGCGCGTCATGACTCTCATCGGGGCGGTGGTTATGTTCGCCTTCTGCGCGTTTATCTACGGTGACATAGAGCTTAATCAGCTTAACGCACGTTCGAACGAGGTTTTGGACGCAATAGAAGAGGCGCGTCGCATTAACACGCAGTTATTGGGGGAACTCAGCAGCAGGGCATCTCCTGCACGTGTTGAAGAGTTCGCCGCTGAAAACGGGCTTGTGCGTGTACTCAATCGCGATGTTATTCCTTTTGAAATTGATATAGGCAACACTGTCCAACTCGCTTACAGACCGCCTCTGCGCTTTTTCGAGCGATTTAGCAACGGTTTCTACAACGCCTTGGAATTTTTGGGCTTTTTGTAGAATATATATTATGGACAAGACAGTTGACGCCAATTGACAATTGACGCCAATTGACAATTGACAATTGACAATTGACAGTTGACAGTTGTTTTAGGAAATATGTTCGGGAGGACGAAAAATAGTATGAATCAAGAACAAGTGATTAAATCGAATGCGCCGCCGAAAACAGCCGGGGCAAAATCAGAGTCCCTTTCTCATGCCCCTGACAGGCAGATGAAAATTCGGCTCAACTATACTGTGTTTATCGCACTCATGATTTTTGTTGCGTTTATTTTCTATTTCCTTCACAGAACTGCCGTTTATAACTCGAATATGTTTCGTGAGTATGCCAATGCGCAGCAACTCAACGATTTTATTCTCCGCGCAAATCGCGGGGCTGTTTTTGACCGCAACGGCGAACTCTTAGCCCAAAGCACCCCTGTGTGGGACGTGATTCTGTCACCTTTTGATGTCATTGAGAATGAGGATTGCCCCGACGCAATCGCAACAATGCTCCACGAAATTCTCGGCGTAGATAAGCAAGATGTCCTTGACAAAGTTGACAAAATTCAGCGTCGCTATGAAGTTATTGCACGTCGTGTTGACCGTTCTGTGTATGAGAAAATCAACGAGCAAAAAGCAGAAAAAGGAATCGGGCTTTTCTCGATTTATTTAGTCGAAACCTCTGAGCGTTCCTATCCTAACAATCGCTTGGCTTCTAACTTGATTGGCTTCACTAACTATGACAACAAGGGGCAATACGGGGTTGAGGCATATTATAACCAATATCTGCAAGGCACCGACGGGCGTGTAGTCATGCTCCGGGACGGTGTAGGGCGAACTATGTCTCGGGAGTTTGAACGCAGATTCGAAGCCACCGACGGCAATAATGTTCACATGACTATTGACGTGGTTCTTCAGCACTATTTAGAAAAGCAGTTGGAAGAAGTCGTTATTCAGCATAAAGTTGCTAATCGTGCCACAGGGATTATGATGGAGCCGAATACCGGCGCAATTCTCGCAATGGCGACTACTTTCGGGTATGACCCTAACGCCCCCGCCGCACTCAGCGAAGCTGACGAAGCTTATTTAGAAAAAGAACGCGAACGCCTCATTGATGCGGCGCGAAGCGAATCTACCCTTCCCGGGGGAGTAATCTCTCAGGAGCGTATGGACAGCATTGATGAGCAAATCCAAAAACGCCGCCATGAACTTTGGGAACTTCAGTGGCGCAACAAAGCTGTTACAGAGCTTTATTTCCCCGGCTCGGTATTTAAGACAATCACTGCGGCTATGGCTCTCGAAGAGCGTGTCGCTACACTTGACTCGACGTTTTCTTGCGGGCCGGGTTACGTCGAAGTCGCTGATACCCGCATTCACTGCTGGGCTTACGGCAGAACAAATCACGGGACTATGTGCATGACACAGTCCATTACTACTTCTTGTAACCCTGCTTTCATCAACATAGGTTCAAGAGTCGGCGTTCGGCGGTTCTATGACTATCTCGAAGCTTTCGGGCTGACTGCCCGCACGGGAATCGACGCCCCCGCAGAGGCGCGTTCAATCGTAGTCCGCCGCGACCGTATGAGCAGTGTTGACTTGGCTATGTCCTCAATCGGGCAGACCAACAAAATCACACCGCTGCAGATGATTACCGCATACGCCGCTTGTATCAACGGCGGTTATCTCGTAACTCCGCACTTGGTTGACAGAATCAGCGACGCAGACGGCAACGTCGTTCGCGGGAATACTGCTGTTACTCGTCGGCAAATCCTCAGCTCGGAAACATCTGCCCAGATGCGCAAGATGATGGAAGATGTTGTTCAAGCTAATGGCGGCTCTAACGCTTACATCTCGGGTTATCGAATCGGCGGCAAATCCGGTACCAGTGAAAAAATCGACGAATACGCCCCTGACGATATGCGCTATGTCGCTTCTTTTGCGGCGTTCGCCCCTGCTGATAATCCGAAGGTAATCATGCTTGTAGTCGTTGATGAACCCATGGGCGGGCTGTTCTACGGAAGCCAAATCGCTGCCCCGGTAGTGTCTGCCGTGTTCCGTGACAGTTTTGCACACTTAGAAATATTCCCGCAGTTCACCGCTGAAGAACAAGCACTCCAAGATACGCTGACACCTTATCTTGTCGGGCTTTCCCCCGACGCGGCGAGGGAACGCCTCAATCGCGACGGGTTAAATTTCACAAGCGTCGGCGAAGGAAGCCGCGTTCTCTCGACAATTCCCACAGCAGGAACGCCAATCGGAAGCAGTTCTTCTGTAATGCTAATCTACTGCGAGGAAACTGCGGCAAATCTGCCCCTTTCCACCGTTCCGAATGTTCTGGGAATGGGGGTGTCGGCCGCTAATCAGGCAATCACCAACGCGGGGTTGAATATCCGCTTCAGCGGCGGCGCAGTCGCGAACACCAATGCCCGCGCCGCTCATATGAGCTTAGAGCCGGGCGAACAAGTTCCGCCGGGAACGGTAGTCGAAGTCCGCTTCACCGTTGACGTCGGACACGGGGGCTGATGACAGTTGACAATTGACAGTTGACAGTTATTTTGATTGATAGGAGGGGCGGCTTTTGAAAGTATTCGGGGTTGAAGTTTCGGGCATTACAGACGACACGCGCAGTGTCTGTGCGGGCAGCTTATTTGTCGCAATCAAAGGCGCGAACTTTGACGGCGAAGCCGCCGCCGCCGATATGCTCGGGCGTGGCGCAGCTGCGGTTCTTACTCAACGGGATTTAGGGCTCGGGGAACAGCAAATTCTCGTCCCGAACGTCCGCTTAGCTTACGCTCAGGCGGCAAGTGAGTTCTACGGGCGACCCGCTGACAAGCTCAAACTAATCGCTGTTACGGGAACTAACGGGAAAACCACAGTCGCGACTTTAATCAAAGGGATTCTCGAGGGCAACGGGCATAAATGCGGGTTCATCGGAACGACGGGTTATGACACCGGCGACGGAATGCGCGAAATTCCCGGCGGGCTGACTACCCCGAAACAAGACGAGCTTTACAGGCTCTTCGCCGAAATGGCGGAAAATCGCCTTCCTTACTGTGTTATGGAAGCCTCAAGCCAAGCTTTGGAGCAGTTTCGCATTGCCGGTATTTCCTTCGAAATCGGCGTGTTTACTAATCTTACTCAAGACCATCTCGATTGGCACGGAACAATGGAAAACTATTACCAAGCCAAGAAACGGCTGTTTTCCATGTGTAAAGCGGCACTCATTTGCATTGACGATGATTGGGGCAAGCGGCTCTCCCGCGAATTGGCGGAGGAAAGCCTGCCTGTTAAAACTTACAGCATTGGCGAGGTCGCGGATTATTATGCAGTCAACATCAAAACTTTCAGCGACTGTGTGTCATTCTGGCTGTCGGACGAGTCGGCGCAGAAAACTTACCCTGTTCGATTCAATATGCCCGGGGCTTTTAATGTAGCGAACTCAATCGCGGCGATTGCCGCAACTGCTATGCTCAGCGAAAGGGGACTCGATGCAGACAACGCAGTCGCCGCACTCGAGAACTGCAAAGGCGTTCGCGGACGGTGTGAGGTGATTTACAGCGGCGAATTTACGGTAATCACGGACTATGCACACACCTCCGACGCTCTTGAAAAAATCCTCACTTGTATTCGCAGTTTCGCGCAGGCGCGTATAATCTGCCTTTTTGGTGCAGCAGGAGAGCGGGACTCAGACAAACGCCCTCTCATGGGGAAAATCGCAGCAAAGTATGCGGACTATCTTGTGATTACCTCAGACAATCCGCGATTTGAAAATCCGCAGAGCATTATTGACAATGTTGTCGCGGGAATAGGCATTGCCGTTCCTTATTCGGCGTTTGTGAAGCGTGAAGAAGCAATAGCTTTCGCGCTGTCTGAAGCCCGTGAGGGCGATATAATTCTGCTTGCGGGAAAAGGGCACGAAACAACGCAGGTAATCGGCGCTCTCGAAGAGCCTTTCGATGAGCGAAAAATAGTGCAAGAAATAGTACGGGGGGGGGTGTCTAAATGAACATCTGGACACTTTCTGTCACGGCAGCCGTCGCACTGCTGATTGCTTTTGCTATTGGATTCCCGCTGATTCCTGTACTGCGCAAGCTTAAATTCGGGCAGACAATACTCGACATCGGGCCTGCGTGGCACAAGGCGCAAAAGCAGGGAACGCCGACAATGGGCGGCTTTATGTTCATCATCGGGATTGCCGCCGCATTCGCACTCGGGCTGTTTATGTTGTGGCGGGGCGGCTATATCAACTTCGGCGAATTTGCGGGGCGATTGCGCTTCTTCAACGCTGTTGCGGGGATTTTGCTCGCCATAAGTATGGGGTTCATGGGATTCTTGGACGACTGGCTCAAAGTTCGCCGCAAGAAGAACGAGGGTCTGTCTGTCACACAGAAGCTCTTTATGCAGACGCTAATCGTCGCGGCTTATTTCACATCACGGGTTCTTGCAGGTGATACGGGGACTTCGGTGATTTTCCCCATTGTCGGTTGGGAACTTCCTCTCGGGTATTTCTACTACGTCGTCATGGGGCTTGGGATTATCTACATCGTCAACGCTGTGAACTTCACCGACGGGATTGACGGGCTCTGCGGTTCTGTAACAGTCGTCTACAGTGCTGTGTTCATGGTGATTTGCGGGCTGCTCGCCCAGCATGAACTCGGCATACTTGCAGCGGCGACTGCCGGAGGCTGTATCGGATTTCTGATTTGGAACTTCAACCCTGCGAAAGTTTTC
Organism: Oscillospiraceae bacterium; assembly: GCA_009784765.1. GTDB lineage: Bacteria > Bacillota > Clostridia > Oscillospirales > Ruminococcaceae > Ruminiclostridium_E. Next base: position 12,294 of record WQXP01000006.1, read on the forward strand.
ATGGGCGACACGGGTTCTATGTTTCTCGGCGGATTGGTCTGCGCCTTAGGGCTCGGTGCAAAGGTCGAGTTCGTCATGGTAATCGCGGCGGCGGTGTATATCTGGGAAGCACTGACGGTTATGATTCAAACGACGTATTTCAAAGCAACGGGCGGGAAACGCCTCTTCAAAATGACGCCTATTCACCACTCTTTCGAAATGCGCGGCTGGAGTGAGAGCAAAATCGTGTTCTTTTTCTGCACAATCGGCGTGGTATTCGGGGCAGCTGCGATTGCTTTAGTTCATTTCGATATTTCTTAAACCCATACAAAGTAGGAGGTATAGCCATGCAGACACCGGTACAGACACCGCCGCGCATTCCCCCGCACGCCCCTCAGCGAGTGCCGGAGAATAAGCCTTCTCGCCCCGGGCGCCCCGCACGCCCTGAGCGTCCCGCACGAAAAGCTAAAATCAAGGCAAATTCGCCTCCTCCGCAATTTCGGCGATTGCTCAAGTTTGATATTCCTCTGTTTTTTATCACCCTTGTGCTGTGCGTGTTCGGGTTGATTATGCTCCTTTCGGCGAGTTACTTCGCCGCGTATCGCGAATACGGCGACACTTACCACTTTTTCAGCAATCAGCTCTTTTTCGTGGCAGTCGGATTTGCGGTGATGATTGGGCTTTCGCTGTTCCCTTATGAAAAGTTGAAGAACCGCCTCATATTGTTTGGGTTGATTGTCAGTTCCCTTGCTATGATGCTTGCGACTTATATCGGCGGCGCGGCAGTCAGCCAAGGTGGCGCGGGGCGGTGGATTGACCTCGGATTCGTAACTTTCCAGCCCTCAGAAATCCTCAAATTTGCGCTGATTATCACATTAGCGGCATTCGCGCATAAATACAGCGACTTGATTAAAACATGGAAAGGCGCGCTTTGGGTCGTCGGCATCACAGTGGTTGCTTGCGGATTGACTTTCTTCCAGCCTCACTTGTCGGGAACGGTAATCATGTTCGTCATCGGGTTGACTATCATGTTCGTCGGCGGGCTTCGCAAACGATATGTCGCACTCATGGGTGCGGGGCTTGCGGTATTAGGGGTGTTTTCCCCTGTGCTTCTCCCGCTTATGGGGCATACCTACTCGGGCTCACGTTTTCAAAGTTGGCTCGACCCCTTCTCGGATATAACAGGCGACACTTTCCAGACATACCAGTCGCTCATGTCAATCGGTTCGGGGGGGTGGTTCGGGCTTGGGCTCGGGAACTCTCGCCAAAAATTCTCTTACCTGCCTATGGCTCATAACGACTTTATCTTCCCCGTAATTGTCGAAGAACTCGGCTTTTTAGGCGGTTCGCTGATTATCCTGCTGTTCGTGCTTTTCATCATGCGCGGAATTTACATCTCGACTCGCGCCCCGGACCGCTTCGGAATGTTGGTTGCCGCAGGGATTACTGTGCAAATCGGGATTCAGGCTCTGCTGAATATCGGTGTCGCGACTAACACTGTCCCTAACACCGGGATTTCACTGCCGTTTTTCAGCTACGGCGGAACTGCGATTGTTATGCAGTTAGCGCAAATAGGTGTTCTGCTGAATATCTCGCGGAAAGCAAGGATAGAGTAGGTAAAACAAGAGCGACCCAAAGGGGCAATTCATTTGCCCCTTGGGGTGCTTGACGGAAGGAGCGTAGCGACAATGAATATCTTATTAGCCGCAGGAGGGTCTGCGGGACACATTAACCCCGCCCTCGCGATTGCGGATAAGGTTCGCGACATTTTCGCTGAAAGCCGTGTGCTTTTCGTGGGGACTCAAAAAGGTTTGGAATCAAAGCTTGTTACTCGGGCAGGGTATGAGTTTACGGCGATAAAAGCGTCGGGATTTCAGCGCAAAATCACGGCAGGGAATATAGCGCGTAACGCTAAGTCGGCTTATTACTTCATCGCGGCTAACGGCGCGGCGCGTAAGATTATTGAAGAGTTCAAGCCTGATGTTGTTGTCGGGACGGGGGGGTATGTGACTGCTCCTGTGCTTCGGACGGCGGCTAAGATGGGAATACCGACGGCTACTCATGAGAGCAATTCCCTCCCGGGGATGGCGACGAAAATGCTTGCGCGGACGGCGAATAAAGTCTTCGTCGCGAGTGCGGATACACTCGTGCATTTCGGTGATTACGGTAAAGCTTCCGGTAAATATGTGATTACGGGCAATCCTCTTCGAACTCTTGCGGATATGAACAGAGAGCGTGCATTACGTTCGCTGAACCTTAAAGACGGTATGACGATTTTGTCTTTCGGCGGAAGCCTCGGCGCGAATAAGATTACCCGGGCGGTCGTCGAACTGCTCAAGTGGGAGCGTGAGGGGAACAAAGAAATCAACCATATTCATGCTTATGGTGGCAACGGGCGGGAACTTTTTGCGAAACTTCTCGAACAAAAAGGGTTTGAAACGCTTTCTAATCGCAACATCTTCGCGGAATATCTGCACAATATGTACACCTGTATCGCGGCGGCAGATTTAGTCATATGCCGTGCGGGTTCAATGTCCCAGACGGAGCTGAAGGCTTTCGGGAGGGCGAGTATTCAAATCCCTTGGGCGGGTGCGGCGGAAAATCACCAGTATTTCAATGCGCTGACTATGCAGGAGGCGGGGGCGGCTGTGCTGATTCCCGATAACGAAATCAGTGGTGCAAAGCTGATTGACACAGTGTCGCGGTTGTATTCTGACAGGTTGCAGATTCGCCTCATGGAAGAAGCGGCTGCGCGAATGTCTTCCCCTGACGCGGCGGGTTTAATTGTGAGTGAACTGCTCGACCTGAAAAAATCATAAAATATTGTCAAGATTCGCCCGTCGGACGGGTAAAGCCCGCCCTTTGGGCTTATCTCTTCTCAGACTAACACATTTTGGTTCTAAAGCATATAGTAAGGTAAAAATGCTTAAAGAACGAGGTGTGTTATGAATCATCAAAAACTAATCATCGAGGGGGGGCGGCGGTTGCAGGGCGAAATCGCTGTTCAAGGGGCGAAGAACTCTCTGCTCCCTCTGCTTGCGGCGACGGTTCTGTGCGACGGAGTTGCTACCCTGCACAACTGCCCGCGAATCACCGATGCAGACGCGGCTTTTCGTATTCTCGATTGCCTTGGTTGTAAATGCTGTCGCGAATGCTCCGTTGTTACTGTTGACGCGGCGAAAATGGCGAACAACCAAGTCCCCGAAGCTCTTATGCAGGAGATGCGTTCGTCCATTGTGTTTCTCGGCGCGATTCTCGGGCGATGCGGAAGCTGTCGCTGGTCTACTCCCGGGGGGTGTGAACTCGGGCCGCGTCCTATTGACTACCATGTAGAGTCTCTCAAGCAGATGGGGGTAGAAGTCGTGCAGGAAGCGGGGTATATGAACTTCACTGCGCCGAAAGGCATTCGCGGGGCGAAAATCGCGCTGCCTTTTCCGTCGGTAGGGGCTACCGAAAACGTAATGCTCGCGGCGACTACCGCAGAGGGCGTTACCGAAATTCACAATGCGGCGCGAGAACCCGAAATCACGGATTTGGCAGAGTTCTTGAACAAGTGCGGTGCAAGAATCGCGGGGGCAGGCGGCTCGACTGTGGTGGTAGAGGGTGTGCCGAAACTCTCGGGTGCGGAACATACGGTTATTTCTGACAGAATTGTTACTGCTACATATATGTGCTGCGCCGCAATCACGCGAGGTGAATTGCTGCTTTCGCGGACTAAGCAAGATGACCTTTCGCCGATTTTGCCGCTGTTCCGAAAGATGGGTTGCAGTGTGTACACATATGATAAAGACAAAATTTACATCAATGCGCGAAAAGCCCTCCGCGCACCCGGGAAAATCGTTACACACGTACACCCGGGGTTTCCCACAGACGCTCAAGCCCCGTTAATGGCACTGACTACCGTGCTTCCCGGGACGACGATTTTTGAAGAGAACATCTTCGAGAGCCGCTATAAGCACGCGGCAGAACTCGGGCGGCTCGGTGCGAAAATCAACGTGCGGGAACGTATTGCAGTGGTAGAGGGAGTGCCGCGGCTGTCCGGCGCGAAAGTAAGCTCTACCGATTTGCGCGGAGGCGCGGCTCTTGTAACTGCAGGGCTCGCCTGTGAAGGGATTACCACAGTCGGCGAAATTCAACACATAGACAGAGGATATGAGGCAATAGAAGACGCTCTGCGCAGTGTCGGCGCGAAAATAATAAGGAAGTAAGCAAAACAAGAGCTGTAGGATTGGCTCTGCCAATCCTAAGCTTGACGACAAGCAAAACAAGAGCTGTAGGATTGGCTCTGCCAATCCTAAGCTTAAAACAAAGGAAGTGATAACAATGCCGCAGATTCATTCGCGTTCGCGCAGACGCTCACACTCGCGTCCACGCACGCGCAAGCAAGAGCCGACACGAAGTAACACGCGGCGCAGAGTCAAGCAGAATAACATTTTATACATTCTGCCTGTGTGTGTAATGGCGATAGTGCTGATTGCCGTGCTTTCATCGACGGTGTTCTTCAACGCTAAGACGATTGTTGTTACAGCAAGTTCTTCCCCTGAGCTGTATACAGATGAGGAAATTCTCGAAGCAGGGGGGATTGAAACGGGCGTGAACCTCATGCGGTTTGACATAAGCCGCGCCGAGGCTGAGATTACCGAAAAACTCGTGAAGTTAGACGGTGTGGAAATCAAGCGGGTTTTCCCCTCCACACTCGAAGTTAATGTAATTAACGGCGAGAGGATTCTCAGCGTGCTGTCAGGGGGCGAATATTGGGGAGTCAGCGGCGGTCATCGTGTGATTAACACTCTGCCGACACGCCCGACGGGTCTGGTGATAACCGGGCTTGAACTCGAGGAGCTGTACTTAGGCGGCGCGTTCAAAAGCAGCGACGATGCGACAACGGGGGAAAAGCTCCGCATTGTGTTAGCCCTGTATGAGCTTGTGGCGCAGCGGGAAATGCCCATCACGCGAATCGACATAACCAACCGCTTTGAGGTTGTGCTGTTCTACGGCGAGGAAGCCGCCTCGGCTGTTGGCGGCGAACGGATTGAAATTCGCATGGGTTCGGCAACGCAACTGCCGCAGAAACTCACGATTGCGCAGGCAATCATCGACGAGCAGATTGCGCCGAATGAATCGGGGGTTCTGCGGGTGTCGTCCCTTTCGCGAGTCGGTTTTTTTCCCAACTTGCAATAAAGGCAAAAGGCATTGAGTTCAAAATGTAGCGGTTTTCGCGACGGCTATGTACTTTTATATCTACCCATAGCGACAAATTTTTCAAAAAATACAAAATATAAAAACTTTTTTCAAAAAGCTCTTGCAAAAGTAAAAAGAAAATGGTATAATTAAAATAATGTGAACTTCAAACATCGGAGGAATTAGAAATGTCAAAAATAGCATTTGAGACAAACGTCGAAAAAACCATGGAGTTAGAGCCTGATGATTTCGAAATGGGGGCGGTGGATAATGACTACACCGTGCCTATTAAAGTTATCGGTGTGGGCGGCGGGGGCGGAAACGCTCTCGAACATATCGCACGTAATACCATTTTCGGTAACGTGAAATACTTAGCCGTTAATACCGACGTTCCCGCTCTGCGAAGCAAAGACGGGAAGATTATGAAACGTATGCAAATCGGCAAGAAGCGGACTAAAGGTCGTGGTGCGGGGGGAGACCCTATGGTGGGCTGCGAGTCTGCGAATGAGGACCGCCAAGCAATCGAGGCCGCTCTTGACGGAATTGACATGGTGTTCATCTCGTCGGGAATGGGCGGTGGCACAGGAACGGGTGCCGCTCCTATAATCGCGGAAATTGCCAAAGGCATGGGTATTCTCACAATCGGTGTTGTTACCAAACCTTTTGATTTCGAACGCCAGCAGCGAATGAACACCGCTCTCAAGGGTATTGCCGAAATGCGCAAGTTCGTTGACGCGCTGATTATTATTCCTAACCAGAAGCTTCTCGAAATAAATGAGAAGAGCCTCAACATGAAGGCCGCCTTCGATATGGTCAACGATGTTCTTTACAAAGTTGTTAAGAGCATTTCTGAAGTCCTTAACAAAACCTCTGACATTAACATTGACTTTGCGGACCTCACCACAATCATGAAAGACTCCGGGGACGCGCATATTGCAATCGGCATGGGAACAGGCGACAACAAGGTCGATGAGGCGGTTCAGCAAATCATCAACAGCCCGCTTCTCGAAACGTCAATCAATAATGCCAGCAAGATGATGGTGCATATCAGTATGTCTTCTGATGCGATTCTCAGCGATATTGACCAAATCATAGACAAGCTCACTGCGGCGGCTCACCCCGATGTTTTTGTAAAGTCCGGCTGTAACATGACGGACGAGCAACTCAAAGACACTGTCGTAGTCACCGTAGTCGCGACTTCCTTTACAGACGCGCCGCGCCGCCAGCAAGTTACTCGCCCGCCTCTCACTGAACCGATTAACGCAGGTAACACGCAACAGCTGCAAGACGCTCAGTCGCTCTTTGAAACTCCGCGTGGCGAACCCCAATCCCTTGACTCTTTCATCACCGGTTCTTTCAGCCCGATTTCCGGCGGCCACGATGATGACAGCTATAATGACTTAGAGAAGATTTTCGGCAGCAAATTTTGATACAAACACAAACTTCCCCCCGCCCGTCATCAAGACAGGCGGGGGATTTTTCGCCCTCATATGCGCTAATAAGCGATTTCCGACACCCTCAAAACCGCTCACAGCGGTTATTTGCGAAATCTTGCACAACCCCCCCCGAAAAAGAGGCTGTTCTTTGTGCAAATCGCTGAATTTCAAAAAGTTTCCGA
>WQXP01000007.1 GCA_009784765.1 Oscillospiraceae bacterium
CGGCAGAAGAGCCACGCCGCGATTACTCCGCCAATCAGCCCGCCATAAAACACCATTTCGCCGAAGAGCCATGAAAAAAACTGCCCGACAGGGATTTGCGAATATCGCCCCCAGTTGAGAATTAAGTCGGGCGTTCGCGTAATCGGGCGAAAAAGCATTGCCCCGACAAATCCGCCGACGACTGCCATTGCCGCAGTCAAAATCGGGTCCATTACTTTCTCGCGCCGTAAGCGGCAGTTGATGTATATGAGCAAAAATCCTGCGGCAATGCCGAGAATTATGAGTACTGTAAATGTAGGCAAGTCTTTGCCGAAGATGTTAATGTAAGGGTGCATCAGCTTTTCTCCTAAGTGCTTTTACAGGCGAATGCTTCTCGCCCCGTGGAGGAGTCTGTGGACTTCCACCCGCTTTTCGGGTTCTTCGAAAACCTTGTAAAAGACAACATAGTCCCCGACTATCATTCGGCGATAATCAGGGTTGGCGAAGAAAACTGCGCCCATGTAGGGTTGAAGTTCTAATGCGGCGTAGCAAGTTCTTAGTTTTGCCGCAAATTTGCCGGGAGTACTTGGGTAAAATTCCGACAAATACTCCATGATTTCACGGTATTCAAATTTAGCAACATCGGTGATTGTAACTTTATACATTCCTTACCTCCCCGATGTCAAAAAACTCTTCAACCGTCAGCCACGTTACTTTACCCTCAGCAATATCATTTTCTGTTTTTGCAAGCTCTCGACAAACATACGCATTATATTCGTTTTCAGCCTCTTTCTGCTCCTTAATATAAGCCGCGTAACGATAGATTTCGTCTAACAGTTCCGGCGGCAAAAACTCGATTGCCTCGATAATATCTTGTTTAGTTCTCATAATGGTTTTCTCCTTTGAATGTGTTTGTTACTCTCCCGTAAAACAAGTCGTGCAGAATGGCAGACTGCAGCCTTTACACGCGGATTTCAGCCCATCAACGCTGATGAACCCCAAGCTGTCTGCGCCGATTGCTTGGCAGACTTCGTCTAACTCCATGCGATTTGCAATGAGCTTGTCGGCGGAGTCAATATCAGTCCCGTAATTGCAGACGAACTTAAAGGGCGGCGACGATATTCGCATATGAACTTCTCTTGCGCCTGCGTTTTTGAGGCTTCTCACGATTTTCGCGCTGGTCGTCCCGCGGACTATGGAGTCGTCAATCAACACCACGCGCTTCCCGCGAATGTTCGCTGCAAGGGGGTTGAGCTTCTGCAACACTGCCGTATCACGCTGAGATTGTACGGGGTAGATGAAACTCCTGCCGATGTAACGATTTTTCACGAACCCCGCCGCAAGGGGGATTCCGCTGATTTTGCTGTAACCGACTGCCGCTTCAAGCCCGGAGTCAGGCACTCCGCAGACTACGTCGGCGGCGACAGGGTGTTCTGTTGCAAGAACCCGCCCCATGTTATAGCGCGACTGGTTGACGTTGACGCCGTCTATGACAGAATCGGGGCGAGCAAAGTAAACAAACTCAAATATGCACAGCCCTTTATGTTCATCGTCGCGGACTAATCGCACACCTTCGTGGGTGATTTCGCCGTTGTCGATTACCACGACTTCCCCCGGAAGAACATCGCGAATAAACTCAAACCCGCAGACTTCGAGAGCACAGCTTTCAGACGCGAATGCGTAACCGTCTTCGTTCTTTCCTATACATAATGGTCGGAATCCGTTAGAATCGCGGACAGCAATCAGCTTTTTCTTTGAGGTTGCAACAATCAGCGAAAAAGCACCGCACAGAAAATTCGCGGCTTTGACTACGCCCTCAAGGGCGTTTCGTGCTTTTGTAGTGCTTATTTCGCCTAAGGCACGGTCGCTGAGTGCGTTGGTGTTCTCTTCGCGCATAATGCAGTAGGCAATCAGCCACGCGATTACCTCTGAGTTATTCGTCGCGTTGAACTGGACACCGTGCCGCTTGAGGGAATCGCGGATTTCGTCGGCATTGGTAATGTTCCCGTTATGAGTAACAGCTATTCGCCCTGTCAGGTATTCCGCGATAAAGGGCCCTACGTTTTCGCGGGTGTTATTTCCGCTCATGGAATACTGCGTATGCCCGAGAGCTAAATTGCTTTTCGGAATTTTGTTAAGCTTGCCGCCTCCGAAAACCTCACTCACAAGCCCTAAGTTCTTGGTACAGGAAATCCGCCGCTCGTTGACTGCGGCAATCCCTGCGCCTTCTTGTCCGCGATGTTGCAGAGCCATGAGCGCGTTGTAGGTTACTCCCACTGCTTCCTCGCTCTTGAGTGCGACCCCGAAGACTCCGCATTCCTCGCTAACTTTGTTAAATTTCATAAAATTACACTTCCTTACAAACTTAAATAACTGTCAACCGTCAATTGTCAATTGTCAACTGCCGATTTATCCGCCAAAATCACGACATTGCTGTGCAGTTGAAGCACAGACGCAGGGCATTTCGGAGTAACCGCGCCGCGTACCATAGCCGCGACTGCCTCGCGCTTGCCCGCACCGTACACAACCATGACTATTTTGCGCGCCCGCATGATTGTCCCGATTCCCATAGTGAGGGCGGCGCGAGGGACTTCTGCTTCACTCGCGAAAAAGCGCGAATTTGCCGCAATCGTACTCTCCGATAACTGAACACAGTGGGTGGTGTTCCGGAAAGCGTCTGCGGGTTCGTTGAAGGCGATATGCCCGTTATTCCCAAGCCCGAGAAGCTGCAGGTCAATCCCGCCCGCGTTGTTTATGCTGAACTCGTACCGCCCGCATTCGTGAGCGATGTCTTTCGCAGTGCCGTTCGGGACAAAGATGTTAGACTCGTCAATGTTAATGTGATTGAAGAGGTTCTCGCGCATGAAATGCTTGTAGCTCTGCTCATGAGTAGAGGGCAAGCCGCAATATTCATCAAGGTTGAATGTGGTAACGCGGGAGAAATCAGTCAGCCCTGCTTTGTTCGCGGCGATTAGCTCGCTGTAAGTCGTCAGGACAGAAGAACCTGTGGCAAGACCGAGGACGCAGTCAGGCTTTTGCAGAACTTGCGCAGACAAAATCGCGGCGGCGGCTTTGCCGATTTGCTCGGCGTTTTCGTAAATATGGATTGTCATATAAGGTCGTTTCCTTTCGGTTATTGTCAAGATTCGCCCGTCGGACGGGCAAAGCCCGCCCTTTGGGCTTATCTCTTCTTTAACATATATATCAGTATATCATGATATGAGCTTTTTGTCAACAGCAAAACACCTTTTTTGAAATTTTGCTTGACAAAAGCATACTTTTATGGTACAATTTTCATTGAAATAAATATGCACGAGAGGAATTTAGCTTTATGAAAATCACACAAGACACGATGGAGTATCTCGAAGAGCTGTCTTGCATGACACTCGCAGAGGGCGAAGCCGTCGAAATCAAAGCGGAAATTGAGGAGATTTTAGACTATATCCACGTAATCTGTGACTTGGAGACACAAGAAACACCCGAACTCATCTCTCCCATTGATGCCGTGAACTCGTGGCGTGAAGACGAAGTCGCTCCTTCGCTCTCCCGTGAGGCGTTCCTGAGCATATCCTCCGAACATGACGGCGAAATGCCGATAGTTCCAAAGGTTGTGGAGTAGGGCGCGGTGTCCACACCGCGCCGCACATAAATGAAAGGAATCAAAAAAATGATATATCGCTATTACACCGAAAAACGCGACGGTTACGACACCGCCGCAAAAGCTGTCGAGGCACAACTGCGCAGCTTTCTCAAAATCCCGAATGCAAGCGTGCGGCTGCTCACCCGTTATGACGTGCAGGGTGTGCAGGGCGTTCCCGAAGAACGCCTTGCTGATATTACAGCCGTAATCAGCAGCCCCCTTGTTGACAATATCAGCGCGGACAAGCTTCCTGTGTTGCCCCACGATTCGCGGCTGCTCATAACAGAATCCCTGCCGGGACAGTATGACATTCTTGCGGACACAACCGAGCAGTGCATTCAGTTTGTATTGTCAGACTCAGAACTTCCGCGTCCCATAGTCAAAACCGCGAAAGTATATGTCATCAGTGATGTTAATGACAGCGAGTTCGCGAAAATTAAGGCATACCTCATCAACCCTGTGGAAGAGAGGGAGGCGCAAGCACAAAAGCCTGAAACTCTGCTTGACACAGATACAGCCGAACCCGACGACGTGGCTCTCGTATCGCAGGAGGATTTAACTCACCCCGACAAACTCGGGCTTGCTATGTCGGCGGAGGACTTGGCGACAGTCCGTGAGTATTTCACGCGGAAGGGCAGGCAGCCTACAATCACCGAAATCCGAATGCTTGACACCTACTGGTCGGACCACTGTAGACACACGACTTTTAATACGCAGTTTCCCGAAGCCGAAATTACAATCAACGATGCGCGTGTTAAAGCGGCGTTCGAGGCTTTCAAAGCCGTGAACGGCGACCGCCCCGTAACCCTCATGAATATCGCGACTGCCGCTATGCGCCATATGCGAAAAAGCGGCGAACTTCCTATGCTGTACGAAACAGAGTCGGACGAGAACAACGCTTGTACAATCAAAATAGCCGACAAAGCGGGAGATACACTATTGTTTTTCAAGAACGAAACCCATAATCACCCGACTGAGATTGAGCCTTTCGGAGGCGCGGCGACTTGTGTCGGCGGAGCAATCCGCGACCCGCTTTCGGGGCGGGCATACGTCTACCAAGCTATGAGAATCACAGGCGCAGGGGACCCGCGAACGCCTTTCGAGGATACAGTGGCAGGGAAACTCCCCCAGCGTAAAATCACCACGACTGCGGCGGCGGGCTACAGCTCATACGGAAATCAAATCGGGGTTGCAGCGGGGTATGTCCGCGAACTCTACCACCCCGGTTACGTAGCGAAACGCATGGAACTCGGTGCGGTAATCGCCTCAGCGAAAGAGGCACACGTTCGCCGCGAGAAGCCGCTCCCCGGTGATGTGGTAATCGTCATGGGTGCAAGAACAGGACGCGACGGTGTCGGAGGCGCGACGGGGTCTTCCAAGGAGCATGAGAAAGATACCGTCACCAAAAGTGCGGCAGAAGTCCAGAAAGGCGACGCACCGAAAGAACGTAATCTTCAGCGTTTGTTATCTAATCCAGATGTTACACGGCTGATTAAGAAGTGCAATGATTTCGGGGCGGGCGGCGCGTCTGTGGCAATCGGTGAAATTGCAGACGGTGTTGAAATAGATTTAGACACGCTCCCTACCAAATACGCAGGGCTTGACGGAACAGAGCTTGCAATCTCTGAAAGCCAAGAGCGAATGGCAGTTGTCGTTGCGGCAAGCGACGCGCAGGAGCTTCTGCGGCAGTGCCTTCTCGAAAATGTTGAGGCGGTAATTGCCGCGAAAATAACGCAAACTCCGCGTCTTGTAATGAAACATCGCGGCAAGACTATAGTAGACATTGCCCGTGCTTTTCTTGACAGCGCAGGTGCGACGCGATACACCAAAGTCCTTGTCGGCGAGAAAGGCGCGGCGGCAAACTCGGCGAAATCGCAAACTTCAGGCGGCTCTCTCCTTGAGCTTAACACAGCTTCTCAAAAAGGATTGGCGCAGATGTTCGACTGTTCTGTAGGAGCAGGGACTATATTCGCGCCTTACGGCGGGAAATACCAACTCACCGAAAACCCGGTTATGGCAGCGTTAATTCCCGCACTGCCGACTAAGGCTTCCCTGCTCGCATACGGCTATGAGCCGTACTTGAGCGAAGCAGACCCCTTCGCGGGGGCGCAGGACGCGGTTGTCGCTTCTGTGGCGAAACTTGTGGCGGCAGGGGCAGACTTAGATTCCATTCACTTATCTTTGCAAGAATACTTCCCGCGGCTCGGTGACTGTCCTGAGCGTTGGGGCGTAGTCTTTTCGGCGATGCTCGGGGCGTTCTCGGCTCAGATGGGGCTGAAAATCGCGGCAATCGGCGGGAAAGACAGTATGTCAGGCTCGTTCGGCACAATCGACGTCCCGCCAACTCTCGTATCATTCGCTTGCGGAGTAGGCGCCCCTGCCACGCTCATAAGCAATGAGTTCAGAAGAACGAACAGCCCTGTCTACGCGCTGAAACTCCCGCAGGAGTTTGGGAAAATGCGCGAAATGTTCGAAAAATACGGCGAGTTAGTCCGCACAGGCGCAGTTTTGTCGGCGCGGTATTGCAGAACAGGGCGCAGTTTCTCGAATATGTGTCTGGGCAACATGATTGGCTATGAGGGCGAATCTTATATCAGCAATTCAATCGTGTTTGAAGCAGCCGAGGAATTACCCGGCTATGTATTTGTCGGGCGAACTCAAGCTAAAGCGGAAATCAACGGAACGCCGCTTTCACAAATTCGCGAGAAATATGAAGCACCTCTTGAGGGCATCTTCCCTGTGAACCCTGCATTCGTCAAGCAGTCGGGCGACGCGCCGACGATTGCAGACACACAACGCCCGGGGACGCGATGTGTACACCGCTCCTTACTGCCAAAGGCGATTATCCCTGTGTTCCCGGGAACAATAGGCGAGTTTGACGCACAGCAAGCCCTTGAACGCGAGGGCGGGAAGGGCGAGCAAGTGCTTATTCGCAACCTGACACCTGCGCTGTTGCAGGAATCTGTTGCGGCTTTAGAAGCCGCACTCAAAGCGGCGCAAATGCTGATTATACCCGCTTGCTCAGCGGAGTATGCGGGGTACAGCGCGGCACTTCTCAAAAACCCGAGGCTTGCAAACGCAGTCGCGCAGTTGCTTGAGCGGGGCGGGCTTGTGCTGAAAATCGGGGCGATTACCACAGCGGGAACTCTTGCGCCGAATACAATCGGGCGGCATCAGTCTTGCTATGCGCGTGTGCGGGTATCAAGCACAGCTTCGCCGTGGTTGTCTAAGTGTGAAGCAGGTGAAGTCTATCTGCAGGCAGTGTCGCACTCAGCGGGAAGATTTGTCGCAGAGCCGCATACTCTCGAGGCTCTCAAAGAACGCGGGCAAATCGCATTGCAGTTCGCGGACTTTGACGGAAACGCGAGCATGGACATTGCACACAATCCTTTCGGCTCAGACTACGCGGCCGCAGGGATTAGTTCAGAGTGCGGGCGTGTTCTTGAGGTTTTAATCCACCCCGAGAGATACAACGAACACACAGTGAGAAATATACGCGCAAACGGCGACAAATATTTGCCTGTTTTCAAAAGCGGAGTAAAATATTTCATGTAGGGTGCGGTGTCCACACCGCACCGCGACGAAAGGAAACTAACTTAATGACTGCATTACAATTATCGGCGCAGCTCCGCGCTAAGAGCAGAAGCGTCGTCGAAGCTGTTACTCCCGCTCTTGACGCGGCACAGCGAAATGAGTGGGGCGCATTCCTTCGCTTTGACGCGGAGTATAAAACCCGCGTCCTCGAACGCGCCGCGTCGGTTCAATCGCGCCTTGACGCGGGAGAGCTTAGCGGCTCGCCTTTAGCAGGGGTGCCAATCGTAATCAAAGACAACATCAGCGTCGCGGGGGAAGAGTGTTCAGCCTGTTCGCGAATGCTCGCGGGGTATAAGCCTGTATTCAGCGCGACGGTGATTGAGCGGCTCGAAAAGGCAGGGCTTGTGATTGTCGGCAGAGCTAATATGGACGAGTTCGCAGTCGGCACTACAGGAGAGAGCAGTGTTCACGGCGGGGTTACTAATCCGCATAATTCCGCACACGTTGCAGGGGGCTCGAGTTCGGGAAGTGCTGTTGCCGTGGCTTCCGGAGCAGTGCCGTTAGCCCTCGGGAGCGACTCGGGCGGGAGCATTCGGCTTCCTGCGGCATACTGCGGAGCAGTCGCAATCAAGCCAAGTTACGGGGGCGTTTCGCGGAATGGGCTTTTCGCCCTTGCGTCGTCTATGGAGCAAGTCGGAACAATCGCCGCGAATGTTGATGACGCCCTTGCGCTTCTCGAAATCATATCGGGGGCGGATAACCGCGACGGCACTTGCGTGGCGCAAGAGCCTCTTGCGTTTGCGGACAGGAAGCAAGACCTCAAAGGCGTGAAATTAGCAGTAATCGCGGAAGTTTCGGACGACATTCGCGACGCTCTCAAATCAGCAGGGGCAGAGTTAGCCGAAATCGCGCTTCCCATGCGTGAGGTGCTTTTGCCGACGTATTTCATCATCGCCTGTGCAGAGATGGCGTCTAATTTTGCGCGATATGACGGGCTGAAATACGGACAGCGCAGCCCTCAAGCGCAGGCTTTGGGCGAAATTTACAGGCTTTCGCGGGCAGAGGGATTCGGGCGGGCAGTCAAAACGCGGCTCATGTTTGGAACGCTGATTACCACCAGCGATTATTACGACAGCTATTTCCGACAAGCACTGAAAGTTCGCGGATTGATTAAACGCGAATATGACAAGCTTCTGAGCGAATATGACGCGATTGTTACCCCCACTGCGGCGGCTGTTGCTCCGAAATTAGGAGAAACGCCGGGGGGCAAAGTCAACGAATGTGACATTTTCACCGTTTTCGCGAACTTGGGCGGCTATCCCGCTGTTACTCTACCTTGCGGAGTCGGCGAGGGAGGGCTTCCTCTCGGGCTTCAGTTAGTCGGCGGCGCGTTTAAGGACGCACAGCTCGGGGCGATTGCCCGCGTGTGTGAGCCTATTGTAAGAGTTACAGGAGGTGGAGCATGAGCAAATGGGAAATAGTCATGGGGCTTGAAGTCCACGCGGAATTGTCTACCAAAACTAAGATTTTCTGCGGTTGTACCACTGCATTCGGCGGAGAGCCGAATACTCACGTTTGCCCCGGATGTGCGGGAATGCCGGGTACGCTGCCTGTGTTTAATCGCGAGGTGTTGGAGTACGCAGTCAAGCTCGGATTGGTTCTCGGGTGTGATATAAGTCGCGTCTGCCGGTTTGACAGGAAGAACTACTTCTATCCCGACCTGCCGAAAGCCTATCAGGTGTCCCAATTACACGCGCCGATTTGCAGGGGCGGCGGTCTTGAAATTACCACAGACAGCGGGAGTAAATTCATTCGCCTGCACCAGATTCACATGGAGGAAGACGCGGGCAAGCTTCTGCACGAGCGTGGCTTTACTAAGCTTGACTACAATCGCGGGTGTACACCGCTGTTAGAGATTGTGTCTGAGCCTGATTTTGCTACAAGTGATGAAGTCATAGCTTATCTTGAGAAGCTGCGCGAGATTCTCATGTATCTTGACATCTGCGACTGTAAAATGCAGGAGGGCAGTTTCCGTGCGGACGTGAATCTTTCTGTACGAAAGCCCGGGGAAGCACTCGGGACGCGAACAGAGATGAAGAACATCAACTCTTTCAAAGCGATTACGCGGGCGATTGAATTTGAGAGCAAGCGGCATATCGAAGTGTTAGAAAGCGGCGGAGTTCTTGTTCAGGAAACGCGCCGCTGGGACGATGACTGCGGCGAGTCTTTCGCTATGCGTTCGAAAGCCAACGCTACCGACTATCGCTACTTCCCCGACCCTGACCTGCTCCCGCTGACAGTCGATGAAGCTATGCTTGAGCGGGTTCGCGCAAGCCTTCCCGAAGTAGCCGACGAAAAGCGTGAAAGATATGTTTCCTTGGGGCTGTCGGCGAAAACAGCCGCGCTGATTACGCATACAAGGGAGCGGGCGTTGTTTTTTGATGAGGTGTTAGCACTCGGTGCGAATGCTAAGATTGCCGCAAATATGCTTCAGCACATGAAAGAAGAACTTCCCGCGAATGACTTCGCTGAGCTTGTCAAAGCACGCGAAGCGCAAACTGCTCAAAGCCAAAACTTAGACGAGGGTACTCTGCTTGAGGTGAGGAAGCAAATCGAAAAAGCAGTCGCGGAAAATGCTGAGGCAGTCGCGGATTATCGTGCAGGGAAGCAGAAGGCATTCGGGTTTTTGATGGGGCAGGCGGTCAAAGCAATCGGCAAATCTGCAAGCCCTGATGTAATCAAATCTACGTTGGCTGCTGTGCTGGCAGAAATGACGAAGGAGTAATCAGACATGAACGACAACACGAACTTATTCGGCGAACTTGTTTTCAACGACGCTGTCATGAAAGCGCGATTGCCTGAAGACGTCTACACTGCGTTAGCCGAAACAATACTTGAGGGGAAACAGCTTTCTCTCGATATTGCCGACACAGTCGCGGCGGCGATGAAAGATTGGGCAGTCGAAAAAGGCGCGACTCATTATACCCACTGGTTTCAGCCAATGACAGGCGCGACTGCCGAAAAGCACGACAGCTTCATTGCACCGAAATCGGGGCATGGCAGCAAGGCGATTTTAGCGTTCTCGGGAAAGTCGCTCATTCAAGGTGAACCCGACGCTTCAAGCTTCCCGACAGGCGGCATTCGCGCTACTTTTGAGGCACGCGGATACACAGTTTGGGACACGACGTCATACGCCTTCATCAAAGACGGCTCGCTGTGTATTCCGACTGCATTCTGTGCGTACACAGGGGAGTCTTTAGACACGAAAACGCCGCTTCTGCGTTCCATGGAGGCGATTAACAAACAGGCTCTGCGGATTTTGCGGCTTTTCGGAGACAGCACAACCACTCGGGTTGTTGCAGAGGCAGGGGCAGAGCAGGAGTATTTCCTCATAGATGAAAAGCTGTGGAAACGCCGCCCTGATTTAGTTTTCAGCGGAAGGACGCTCTTTGGTGCGTCGCCGCCGAAAGGGCAGGAACTCGACGACCATTATTTCGGGAGTATCAAACCCCGTGTGTCGGCGTTCATGAAAGAGCTTGACACAGAGCTGTGGAGGCTCGGGATTTATGCGCATACGAAGCACAACGAAGTCGCGCCCGGGCAGCATGAACTCGCGCCGATTTACACCACCGCAAATATCGCCACAGACCAAAACCAGCTCACCATGGAGATGATGAAAACAGTCGCGCGCAGGCACAACATGGTATGTTTGCTTCACGAGAAGCCTTTCGCGGGTGTGAACGGCTCGGGCAAACATAACAACTGGAGCATTTCGACAGACAGGGGGGAAAACCTGCTCAAGCCCGGGAAAACCCCTCACGAGAATGCGCGGTTCTTGTTGTTTTTAGTCGCGGTAATCAAAGCCGCAGACGAGTATCAAGATTTGCTTCGTGTTTGCGCGGCGAGTGCGGGCAACGACCACAGGCTCGGCGCGAGTGAAGCCCCGCCCGCGATTATGTCGGTGTATTTGGGCGAGGATTTGACTGCGATTTTAGAAGATAACATTCAAGCCAAAGAGAGGGAGAACGTAGAAATCGGCGTTACCGCACTTCCGAATTTCCCCAAAGACACAAGCGACCGTAATCGAACGTCGCCCTTTGCTTTCACAGGAAACAAGTTTGAATTCCGTATGCCCGGCTCAAGCTTTTCGATTGCAGGCCCGAACCTTGTTATCAACATGATTGTCGCAGAGAGCCTGCGGCAATTCGCAGACGCGCTGGAGCAAGCTGAGCATTTCGAAAACGCTCTGCCCGCGCTGATTGCCGCAACATACGAGAAGCATAAGCGTATTATCTGGAGCGGCGACAACTATTCCCCTGAGTGGGTGCAGGAAGCTCAGCGGCGCGGATTGTCGGACTTGCCTTCGACAGTTGCCGCATTAGAAAAGCTGACTGTTGCCGAAAATATCGCACTGTATGAGCGGCACGGAATCCTCACCGAAACGGAGGTGCTTTCGCGGTATGAAATTCGGCTTGAAGGTTATGTAAAGACGATTAACATAGAAGCCCTCACCATGCTTGACATGGCGAAAGGCGGGTTATTACCCGCCTGTGTGGATTATCAAAATGACTTAGCCAAGCTGCTCTCTCGTAAACGGAATTTAGGCGGGTTTGACACATCGGCAGAAGAACAACTGTTAGACAAAATCGCGAAACTCAGCGGAAAGTTGCTTTTGCGCCTCGGATTGCTTGAGTCAATCTTAGATGATGCTGCGGCGCGTAAGGCTCAAACTGCACACAGCTTAGCGGTGTTCTACCGCGACAATGTGCTGGCTGCTATGAACGCCCTCCGCAAAACCGCTGATGAACTCGAGCCTCTCGTAGCCAAGAAACACCGCGCCTATCCCGACTATGCGGAACTGCTGTACAGCGTAATATAGGCAACTGTCAACTGCATAAAGCTGCTCCGATTATTCCCGCGTCATTGCCGAGTTCACAAACGGCAATACGCGGGCTTTTTCCGCCGTAGACTCGTGAAGCGACTGCCGCCTTCAACGGGATTAAGAGGTTGTCGCCCTCATTGCAAACTCCGCCGCCTATGCAGACTATTTCGGGCTGGAATATGTTCACGACGTTTGCAATTCCCTCTGCTAAGTATTCGATGTATTTCTCGACTACTGCCGTTCCCGCCGCGTCGCCACGGGTGCGGGCAAGCCACGCGCCTCTCGCGCTGATTTTGCCCAACTCTGCGGCAATGGGGTGCATGAGAGAATCGGGGTTAGCGTCCATAGCTCTGCGAGTGTCGCGAATAAGAGCAGTCGCAGAAGAGTAGGCTTCGAAACAGCCGCGCCGTCCGCACCCGCAAGGTTCACCGCCGACTTCCATGACAATATGCCCGAGTTCACCGCCCGCGTAGTTGCTTCCGTGGAGCAGTTTGCCGTCGATGATTACCCCTGCCCCTACCCCTGTTCCGAGAGTGATGGCAACTGCGGACTTTGCTCCCCGCGCCGCCCCTGCAACAAACTCACCGAAAGCGGCGGCGTTGGCGTCGTTCTCGATAGTCACGGGAATGCCGACAATCGCACCTAAATCGCGAACAAGGGGAACATCTTTCCAGCCTAAGTTCACACAAAGCTCGACTATGCCCGTGTCTTGATTACAACACCCGGGGCAGCCCACCCCGATTTGGATTATGTCTTCCGTTCCGTCGCCGCTTGCACGAAGGCTTTCAATCAGCGCGGCAATGTCGTCAAGAATAGCTTTATAGCCGTCGGCCGTCCGAGTTTTGACAGACTCTTTGCGCAAAATCCTTCCCCCCGAATTAACCACTCCTGCGGCGATATTAGTTCCGCCGATGTCTACTCCGATATACATAGTGTCAGTCCTCCAATACTTTTAGGATTACATATTCGCGATTATACGCTTTGATTGCACAGCCTGCCCCCCTGAACTCTGCGGCTTTCTTGTCCGCGAACTCCGTCAACGTCGATAAAGGCAGGGCGTTCACGGGTTTGCAGAACCGCGACACAGTGATAAGTTCGCTCGAATCTAACGACATTACCCGAAAAGGGTACATAGCACAGTCCCGGGGTTTGTTTTCGCCGAGTTCGCAACCCTGCTCTGTTAAGTGGCGGCAAGCGAAATATTCACCGCGCGGAACGAGCGGGAAAGCAGTTTCCGGGGCTTCCCAAAGTTCATGCTCCGCGAAGATACAACAACCGCGGCACTGCGCACAGTCTTTCGGTGATAACAGTTCTCTTATCATTTGACAATCCTGTTAATCACAAGACCCGTCGTGAGTTTCGGATAGAAATACGTAGACTTTTGCGGCATTTTTAGCCCGTTCAGAGCTGTATCCCGAATTTCACCTACCCGCGTCGCGTTCATGAGGAAGGCGCAATTCGCCGCCCCCGAGTCTACTGCCGCGATTGCTTCCTGTGCGAGCTTGACATAAGTCAGATTAACCTGCGCCGCCATATTCGCCTTGTCAATCCCGAGAATACGCTCAAGGACAAGAGAGTGCAGAACAGTAACATCAAGGCAGCGAAGAGACTCGTGCATATCAGGGAGCAGCCGCTCAAGCATTGCTTTCTCTTTGAGAATGAGCAGAGTGTAGCTCCTGTTCATATATAATGCGAATGCGTGTAAGCCCTTGTCATAAGCCTCCCCGAGTTTTTCTAACGCATCTTCACGAGAAAGGCTTTCTTTGACATAGAAGAACTCACGGCACTTCTCGACTAACTCCGCGCCGCTGAAGTCAGGCAAGTCGCGGACTAATCTGTGGGTCGGCAGCACTAACAGCGCGGGATTGTCCATGCTCACGAGCATCATGGGGATATAACCGCTTGTGCCGGAGGCTCCGTCTGCGTTTTCTTTGCTGTATTTGAGCGCGGTTTCATATCTGTGATGCCCGTCCGCGATAAAGACTTGTTTGTCCGCCATAAGCTCAGCGATTTGTTCGCAGACTGCCGCATCAGATACAGCCCAGAGCTTATGGGTAACTCCGCCCTCGTCCGTGAAGCACGAAGTCGGCGGGGCTTGTGTCGCGCTTTCGAGAACGCCCTGAAGCTCGCCCTTCGCGTCGGAGTACAGTGAGTAAACTTGGCTGAAGTTCGCTTTCGTCGCCGTCATGAGATTGAATCTGTCCGTCTTAGCTTTCGACAGGGTTTCTTCATGAGGCAGGACAATGCCTTCTGAAAACTCCGCAAGCTGAACAAGTGCGACAAACCCCTTAACCTCACGAATGCTTGTACTTCCTTGCTCCTCATGCTCCCACGAGAACTCGTACACGTAGATGTTTTCGTCTGCGTCGTCCTGCATAATCCCGCTTGCGACCCAGTTGCGCAGAGTTTCGCCTGCTTCGGTGTAAGAAGCCATGTCTTCGTTTTCTGCGCCGTCTTTATAGCTTCGCGGAAGCTCAAGCCTGATGATGTTATGCTCATTAGTCGATAAAAGTTCTTTTCGTCCCTCTTCGCTGATGATGTCATAGGGGGGGCAGCAAAGCTGAGCGAGTTCCCCTGCTTTTTCGGTGTATCGCGTGCCCCTGAAAGGTTTAATTACTGCCATGATGATTTCTCCTTAAAAATTTTTTTCGCAAAAGTGGTTGACTTTTCGGTGTGATTGTGGTATAATAATGCTATAAAAAGGCGAGGAAGAGATTTCTCCCTTCCTCTATGGGTTTTACGAACGACGGTCTTTTGGCGGAGACGTCGTTCTTTCTTTTGTTTGCGATTTGACGTTCCGAGCATTTAAGCCCCGCAGTACAGTTTCCAAGCCGGACCAGCAACCGCACGCAAGAACGCTAACCGCAAACATAGTCAGAATTTCCCTCATAAGCACACCTCCTTATTACAGATTTGCGAACGCCAAAGACGTTCACAAATCTGAGCGGAGATAAACTTACTTACCCAAGTGCCGTAATTCAACCCAATAGAGGTATTATATCACATAAGACAGGCTTTGTCAACGCAAATCTACATATTTTAACAAACTTCCGCAAACTTCGCGAAGGCCTCATCGACCTTTCCGCCGTCGCCGATTCCTGCCATCGCAGAGTCGGGTTTGCCGCCGCCTTTTCCGCCCGTAACCGCCGCAACCTCACGGACTATATCACCCGCCTTGAACCCCGCCGCCACTGCTTCAGGGCTACATACACACAGCAGATTGCTCTGCCCTGCGAGAAGCAGAATGAAGCCCCTGTTCTTGTCCTTGAATGAGTCTGCCGCCTGTCGGAGTGCATTTCCGTCCGCCCCCGGGATTTTCTGCGTGAAGAGCTTCATGCCTTTCGCTTCACCGACTTCGTCTACAGTCGCCGATTTTGCTTGCATTCCCGCGATTATGCTGCTGAGCCGCGCGATTTCTTTCGCCGAAGCCGACTTCTCAGCTTTGAGTTGCTGCGCCGCTAACGTGATTTCTTCTTGCTTTTCTGCTAACAGCTTGAGTACGCCGTGTCCTGTTACCGCTTCAATCCTGCGAACGCCCGAAGCTACACTTGCTTCGGAAACAATCTTAAACAAGCCGATTTCGCCTGTATTTTGAACATGACAACCTCCGCAAAGTTCCGCAGAATAGTCTGCGATTTTGACTACTCGCACAGTATCGCCGTATTTTTCGCCGAAGAGTGCCATTGCGCCGATTTTCTTTGCTTCGTCGATGGACATTTCGCTGATTTCAATTGAACAATTGTTGAGGATTGCAACATTCACAACCCCCTCGACCTTTGCGATTTCTTCAGCAGTCAACGCCTGTCCGTGAGTAAAGTCGAACCTGCACCGCTCGTCGTCTACGAGAGAACCCGCCTGTTGAACGTGTTCGCCTAATACGCTTCTCAATGCTGACTGCAACAAATGCGCCGCAGTGTGATTTCTTGTAATTTCCGCTCTGCGAACTGCGTCAAGAACTGCTGTAACTTTGTCGCCTTTCTTGAGCGTGCTTGCGTCCTCACAGACGCAAATGCTAAGCCCCGACGGAGTTTTGCGCGTGTCGAGTACTACAACTGTGTCGATTTTTCCGGTATCACCGACTTGTCCGCCGCTTTCGGCGTAGAAGGGCGTTTTCTCAAGAACTACCACATTTCCCGAAACTTCAAGGACTGTTGTTTCCATAAGCCACGGACAGCCCATGTCAACAAATTCAACTGTCAACTGTCCGTTGTCAATTGTCAACTGAACATCGTCCCAGCCGCCCTTAAACGCCTGATTTGCACGGGCGGTATCTTTTTGAATCTGCATTAACTCCTTGAAGCGCGCCTCGTCAAAGTCAAGACCGTTTTCGGCTAAAATCTCACGAGTGAGGTCAACAGGGAACCCGAAGGTGTCGTGCAGTTTGAAAACGACATCGCCTGTAACATTTTTACTCGCGATGTGCGACTCCAACAGTTCCATTCCTTTTTCGACTGTTTTCGCGAAAGCTTCTTCTTCCGCTAACAGAGTTTTCTTGATATACACGGCTTTTTCCGCTAAGTCCGGGTACGCCGATTTGCTTGACTCAATCACCTTGTCGCAAAGTTCATAGAGGAACGGCTTCTTAACACCAAGCAATCGCCCGTGCCGCGCCGCTCTGCGGAGCAATCTGCGCAGGACATATCCCCGCCCTTCGTTAGAGGGCAGAACACCGTCGCAAATCATGAACGTGCTTGAACGCACATGGTCGGTGATTACGCGAATTGAAATGTCTTGCGTATTCGGGCGACCGGGGACGGTCGCCCCTACAGTTCCGTATTTCACGCCCGAAACACGCTCAATCTCGCTGATTACATCTTTGATTGTATCAACCTCGAACATATTCGCCGCCCCTTGCATGACGCAAGCCAATCGCTCTAACCCCATTCCCGTGTCAATGTTCTTGCTTGCTAAGGGGGTATAATTACCCTTGCCGTCCGAGTCAAACTGGGTAAAGACTAAGTTCCAGATTTCGATATATCTGTCGCACTCACACCCGACTTTACAGTCAGGTTTACAGCCGTTTTCGACACCGCGGTCGAAGTAAATCTCGGAGCAGGGGCCGCAGGGGCCGCTGCCGTGTTCCCAGAAGTTGTCGGCTTTGCCCATCTTGACTACACGCTCAGGAGGCAATCCAACCTCACTGACCCATATATCACGAGCCTCGTCGTCCTCCTCATACACGCTCACCCACAGCAAATCAGCAGGGATTTGCAGAACATCTGTGAAGTATTCCCACGCCCATTTGCAGGCATCTTTTTTGAAATAATCGCCAAAGCTGAAGTTTCCGAGCATCTCAAAGAAAGTTCCGTGCCGCGCCGTTACACCGACGTTTTCTATATCAGGCGTGCGAATGCACTTCTGGCAAGAGGCACAGCGAACACGGGGCGGCTTTTCGACGCCTTGGAAATACTTCTTGAGGGGCGTCATTCCCGCGTTAATGAGCAAAATCGAATTATCGCCAATCGGCACAAGAGGTGCAGAATCGAGAACAAGGTGGTCTTTGCTTTTGAAAAAATCGAGGTAGCTTTGCCGCAGTTCGTTGAGTCCTGTCAAGCAACCCTCCGAGCGGACAAAGTCCGCTCTGCGGGGTTGCTCTTCTTTTTCTTTGAGTCCTGTCAAGCAACCCTCCGA